>NZ_CBFFRJ010000002.1:0-82323 GCF_965644225.1 Phytobacter sp. V91
TCGTCCGAGGACGTTAAGAATCCATGTCACTTTGAGTGCCCACACAGATTGTCTGATAAATTGTTAAAGAGCAGTGCAACGCGGCTTTCGCTCACCGTTGCGAGGTGGCGTATATTACGCTTTCCTCTTTCAGAGTCAAGCGCTTATTTTCGCTTTTCTCTTCAACCGAACCGGCTACTTAGTGTGAAGTGATTCACATCCGCCGTGTCGATGGAGGCGCATTATAGGGAGCTCCCGATGAATGACAAGCGGAAAAATGCATTTTTATTTCAACCGCTCATCTTTTCATCATAACGGTTACTTTTGGCGCTTTTTGATGGCTGCTGGCAGGTCTGCGAGGCTATTAATCACCCAATCCGCTGCATTTTCTGCTTCCGGCGTGACAGGTTTCCCGGTACGAACCAATACACGCGTGCCTACCTGAGCTGCGCTTGCTGCCTGCATATCTTCAATTTTGTCGCCAACCATATAAGAAGAAGACATATCAATGTGCAAATGATCGCGTGCCGAGATAAACATACCTGGATGAGGTTTGCGGCAATCACAGACCTGGCGGAACTCTTCAACACTTCCCTGCGGGTGATGCGGACAATAGTAGATACCGTCCAGGTCAACATCCCGATCGGCCAGAGACCAGTCCATCCATTCCGTCAGCGTTTCAAACTGGGCTTCTGAGAATTTGCCACGAGCAATGCCTGACTGGTTGGTCACAACAACCAATGCAAAGCCCATTGCTTTTAGTTCACGCATGGCATCAATGACACCATCAATAAACTCAAAACTGTCGATCTCATGTACATAGCCGTGATCGACATTAATAGTGCCATCACGATCGAGAAAAATTGCAGGTACTGATTGTGCCACCGGTTTGCTCCTGAATAAGGCATGTACACTTAGTATCTCACGTTTCACCAGCCAGGAAAGTGTTCATCTCACAGGGCGAGATTGATTTAGACGTCTGGATGCCCTAACATCCGCTCTGCTTATGGTTATCGTCGGTAACCGGCAGAAGAAAATGCCACGGCTCACTCTTAATACGACAAAAATAATCTGATGATTAAACTTTCGAATATCACCAAAACATTCCAGCAAGGTACGCGATCAATTCAGGCGCTGAATAATGTCAGCCTGCACGTTCCTGCCGGGCAAATTTATGGCGTCATCGGCGCATCGGGCGCGGGTAAAAGCACGCTGATTCGTTGCGTTAATTTACTGGAACGTCCAACTGAGGGGAAAGTTCTGGTTGATGGTCAGGAACTGACCGCTCTTTCCGAATCAGAACTCACCAAAGCACGCCGTCAGATAGGCATGATTTTCCAGCATTTTAATCTGCTCTCTTCACGCACTGTTTTCGGTAATGTCGCTTTGCCACTGGAGCTGGATAACACACCACGCGAAGAGATTAATCGTCGAGTGAAAGAGTTGCTTGAGCTCGTTGGTTTGGGCGACAAGCATGACAGCTACCCGGCAAATCTATCCGGCGGGCAAAAACAGCGCGTCGCTATTGCCCGCGCACTGGCCAGCAATCCAAAAGTGCTGCTTTGCGATGAAGCCACCAGCGCGCTGGATCCTGCAACCACCCGTTCGATTCTCGAACTGCTCAAAGATATTAACCGCCGACTCGGCCTGACTATTCTGCTGATCACCCATGAAATGGATGTGGTTAAACGTATTTGTGACTGTGTAGCCGTCATCAGTAATGGTGAATTGATTGAACAGGACACGGTGAGTGAAGTTTTCTCTCATCCGAAGACGCCGCTGGCACAGCAGTTCATTCAGTCAACGCTGCATCTGGATATTCCGGAAGATTATCTGCAACGTTTAAAAGCGCAGCCCGTCACAGACAGCGTGCCGATGCTGCGCATGGAATTTACCGGTCAGTCCGTTGATGCGCCGCTGCTGTCGGAAACCGCTCGTCGCTTTAATGTTAATAACAACATTATTAGCGCGCAGATGGACTACGCCGGCGGTGTCAAGTTCGGCATTATGCTAACTGAAATGCACGGTACACAGCAGGATACGCAAGCCGCCATTGCCTGGCTTAAAGAACACCATGTAAAAGTAGAGGTGCTGGGTTATGTCTGAGCCAATGATGTGGTTAATGGCGCGAGGTGTTTGGGAAACGCTGGCGATGACGTTTGTGTCCGGCTTTTTCGGCTTTGTACTGGGTCTGCCGGTCGGCGTACTGCTCTATGTTACGCGCCCGGGACAGATTTCCGAGAACGCAAAGCTTTATCGCACCCTGTCGGCGCTGGTGAATATTTTCCGTTCTATACCTTTTATTATCCTGCTGGTATGGATGATTCCGTTCACCCGAATTGTGGTCGGTACCTCTATTGGCTTGCAGGCGGCGATTGTTCCTCTCACCGTGGGAGCAGCACCCTTTATTGCACGTATGGTGGAAAACGCACTGCTGGAAATTCCAACCGGCTTGATCGAAGCTTCCCGCGCAATGGGCGCGACACCGCTGCAGATCGTGCGTAAGGTTCTGCTGCCGGAAGCATTGCCAGGTCTGGTCAACGCCGCGACCATCACATTAATTACCCTGGTCGGTTATTCCGCCATGGGGGGTGCCGTTGGCGCAGGTGGCCTGGGCCAGATTGGTTATCAGTATGGTTACATCGGTTACAACGCGGTAGTCATGAACACGGTCCTGGCATTGCTGGTGATTCTTGTTTACATAATTCAGTTCGCAGGCGATCGTATCGTTCGCTCCGTGACTCATAAATAACGTTGCACAACACAACGACTCTGAAAGGAAGGAAAAACACATGGCGTTTAAATTTAAGACCTTTGCGGCGGTAGGTGCCCTGATTGGCTCCCTGGCCCTGGCAGGTTGCGATCAGGATGAAAAAAATCCAAACCACATCAAAGTAGGCGTGATTGTTGGCGCAGAACAGCAGGTTGCTGAAGTTGCGCAGAAAGTGGCGAAAGAGAAGTATGGCCTTGATGTTGAACTGGTAACCTTTAATGACTACGTGCTGCCGAACGAAGCGCTGAGCAAAGGTGATATCGATGTCAACGCCTTCCAGCACAAACCTTATCTGGATCAGCAGATCAAAGACCGTGGTTACAAACTGGTTGCCGTGGGCAACACCTTTGTTTACCCGATCGCTGGCTACTCCAAGAAAATCAAATCTATTGATGAGCTTCAGGAAGGCGCACAGGTTGCGGTGCCAAATGACCCGACTAACCTCGGCCGTTCCCTGCTGCTGCTGCAAAAACAGGGTCTGATCAAACTGAAAGATGGCGTTGGTCTGCTGCCAACCGTTCTGGACGTTACCGAGAACCCGAAAAACCTGAAGATTGTTGAGCTGGAAGCGCCGCAGTTGCCGCGCTCCCTGGACGACGCGCAAATCGCGCTGGCGGTTATCAACACTACTTACGCCAGCCAGATCAACCTGACTCCGGCTAAAGATGGTATCTTCGTCGAAGACAAAGACTCCCCGTACGTAAACCTGATCGTGAGCCGCGAAGATAACAAAGACGCTGAAAACGTGAAGAAATTCGTCCAGGCTTATCAGTCTGATGAAGTGTACGAAGCAGCGAACAAAGTCTTCAACGGCGGCGCGGTTAAAGGCTGGTAATCCTTCTCTTACAGATTATCCTTCAGGACGGGCACATGCCCGTCTTGTTATTTTCTCAAGCACCTGATTCAATAAGCGACGTTAAGAAATTTCATTGAGGACATATTATGCGTGCTTTACCGATCTGTTTATTGGCACTCATGCTGAGCGGCTGTGCAATGTTAAGCAGATCTCCCGTCGAGCCTGTTAAAAGCGCAGCAACGCCTCCAAAAGTGGAACCGGCCAAACCGAAGCCACCGCGTCCTGCACCGGTACGAATCATTACTAATGCTGAAGATTTAGTCGGCAAAACGTTTCGTGATTTAGGGGAAGTTTCCGGGGATTCTTGCCAGGCCAGCACTCAGGATTCTCCGCCGAATATCCCGACCGCCCGTAAACGTCTGCAAATTAACGCCTCTAAAATGAAGGCCAATGCGGTTCTGCTGCACAGCTGCGAAGTCACCAGTGGCACACCTGGATGCTACCGCCAGGCGGTATGTGTCGGATCTGCCCTTAACGTATCGGCGAAATGACCGCATTTTCTTTTCAGCAAATAGGCGTCATCCGCTCTCCATATAAAGAAAAGTTTGCCGTTCCCCGCCAGCCAGGCCTGGTCAAACATGGGAACGGCGAGCTGCATCTTATTGCTCCCTACAATCAGGCAGAGGCCGTCAGGGGACTCGAATCCTTTAGTCATCTGTGGATTTTGTTTGTGTTTCACCAGACGATGGAAGGATGCTGGCGCCCGACAGTTCGCCCTCCCCGCCTTGGCGGAAACGCAAGAATGGGCGTTTTTGCCACGCGTTCCACTTTTCGCCCTAATCCTGTCGGTATGTCGCTGGTTGAGCTAAAAGGGATCCGCCGCGAGAAAGAGAAGGTGATATTGCAGTTGGGTAGCCTGGATCTTGTCGATGGCACGCCAGTTGTCGATATCAAACCCTATTTACCCTTTGCTGAAGCACTGCCAGACGCCCAGGCCAGTTACGCCCAGCAGGCGCCAGGTGCCGATATGCCCGTCACTTTCAGCGCCGAGGTTGCCGCATTGCTCCCCCGGCTGGAAAAGCGTTACCCTCACCTCTCGTCGTTTATTTGTGAAGTACTGGCCCAGGATCCTCGCCCGGCTTATCGCAAAGATGAAGAGCAGGGAAAAACATACGCCGTCTGGCTACTGGATTTTAATGTACGCTGGCGCGTGACCAGTGCGGGTTTTGAAGTCTTTGCCCTTGAAGCGCGTTAATTTCTCTCCCTCTACTTTTGACATCACTGTCTCGCTGGTAAACTGAATCACTTTTTTAAATCAGGCTCCCTTTGAGCCTGTTCCAATCGTCCAACTGGAACCGTAACAACATGCGTACTAGCCAATACCTGCTCTCCACTCTGAAGGAGACACCTGCCGACGCCGAAGTCATCAGCCACCAGCTGATGTTGCGCGCCGGGATGATCCGCAAGCTGGCCTCCGGGTTATACGCCTGGCTGCCAACCGGCCTGCGAGTCCTGAAAAAAGTCGAAAACATCGTGCGTGAAGAGATGAACAACGCCGGTGCGATTGAGGTGTCAATGCCAGTGGTCCAGCCAGCAGAGCTTTGGCAGGAGAGTGGTCGCTGGGAGCAGTATGGTCCGGAGTTACTGCGTTTTGTTGACCGTGGCGATCGCCCTTTCGTTCTCGGCCCGACGCATGAAGAAGTGATCACTGACCTTATCCGTAATGAGCTGAACTCTTACAAACAGTTGCCGCTGAACTTCTATCAAATTCAGACCAAGTTCCGCGACGAAGTTCGCCCACGCTTTGGCGTGATGCGCTCTCGTGAGTTCATCATGAAAGACGCCTACTCATTCCATACGTCACAGGAATCGCTTCAGGAAACCTACGACGCGATGTATGCCGCCTACAGCAAAATCTTCACCCGTATGGGGCTGGATTTCCGTGCTGTACAGGCAGACACCGGCTCTATCGGCGGTAGTGCATCTCATGAATTCCAGGTTCTGGCGCTGAGCGGTGAAGATGATGTCATCTTCTCTGACAGCTCCGATTACGCCGCAAACATCGAGTTCGCAGAAGCCGTCGCCCCTAAAGAGCCGCGCGCCGCTGCGACTCAGGAAATGACGCTGGTTGATACGCCAAACGCGAAAACCATCGCCGAGCTGGTTGAGCAGTTCAATCTGCCGATTGAAAAAACCGTGAAAACCCTGCTGGTGAAAGCGGTAGAAGGCAGCGCATATCCGCTGGTTGCCCTGCTGGTTCGCGGCGATCATGAACTGAACGAAGTGAAAGCAGAAAAACTGCCTCAGGTTGCCAGCCCGCTGACCTTTGCAACCGAAGCCGATATTCGTGCGGTGATCAATGCAGGCCCAGGTTCACTTGGCCCGGTGAATATGACCGTGCCGGTGGTTATTGACCGTACCGTTGCCGCAATGAGCGACTTCTCTGCCGGTGCCAACATCGATGGCAAACACTTCTTTGGTATTAACTGGGATCGTGATATCGCCACCCCGGAAGTCGCTGATATCCGTAATGTGGTTGCCGGTGACGCCAGCCCGGATGGCCAGGGTACGCTGCTGATTAAACGCGGTATTGAAGTGGGCCATATCTTCCAGTTGGGTACCAAATACTCGCAGGCCATGAACGCAGCCGTTCAGGGTGAGGACGGTCGTAACCAGGTTCTGACCATGGGCTGCTACGGTATTGGGGTAACACGTGTGGTTGCCGCTGCCATTGAGCAGAACTTTGACGACCGCGGTATCCTGTGGCCGGACAACATTGCCCCGTTCCAGGTCGCTATCCTGCCGATGAACATGCACAAGTCTTACCGCGTGCAGGAGATGGCAGAGAAGCTCTACAACGACCTGCGTGCCCATGGTATTGACGTGCTGATGGACGACCGTAAAGAACGTCCGGGTGTGATGTTTGCCGATATGGAACTGATCGGTATTCCACACACTATCGTCATTGGCGATCGCAACCTGGATAACGACGATATTGAATACAAATACCGTCGCAGCGGCGAGAAGCAGATGATTAAAACAGGTGAGATCATGAACTACCTGGTCAGCGCCATTAAGGGTTAAGTAAACCAGCAACAAAGGCTCCGTCAGCGGAGCCTTTTTTACATGGAAGACATAAGGACCCGGAATGAAAAGGATATTCATGCTGTCCAGCGTGCTCTCTCTGCTTTGCGGCTGCACGCTTGACCTCGCGCCGACGCAAACTCGCGCGCCATCGGCCATCCCACAGCGCAATACCGTTATGCTACAGCGCCTGAGTTCTGCGCCCAACGGCAGCTACAAGGAAATCAGTGAAGAACAATTAAAACCCGGCGATCTGCTTTTTTCCTCTTCAATTGGCGTTACCTCACTGGGTATACGCCTGTTCAGCACCTCTGCCGTCAGCCATGTAGCACTCTATATTGGAGAAGGATACATCTCTGAAGCCACTGGCGCTGGCGTGCAAATCGTTACGCTCAGTGAAGCCCTGGCGCACAGCGATAAACTTTTTGTCCTGCGCCATCCCTCCCTGACGTTACAGCAGGAAAAAAAGATCGCTGAATTTTCAAAAAGTAAGCAAGGAATACGCTACAACTACACCGGCATCGTGAAAATGATCCCTTTTATGCTGACAAAACAGCTATGTTCACTGAACCCTTTCTCCCGGGATTTCCGTCAGCAATGTATTACCGGACTGGCATCTTCCCAGTTAGGGGCAGAGACAAGCACCTTGCCAGACAGCTACTTTTGCTCAGAGTTTGTTGCCGCCGCATACCAGTATGCAGGGCAACCGCTCACCAGCAACGAAGCCGCCTGGGTAAGCCCTTCCGATTTACTCCATATGCGCGAAGGCGATGTACCGACATTAACGCCGGTTAATCCCCTGCGTTATGTTGGACACCTGAGCCCAGGGATCTATATCAAAGCGGGCAAATGGGCGCAGTTGCGTTAATCAAGGCTGTGAATCATTACAGCCTTTATGCGCAATAAACCGGCCGCTGTTATTCGCGATCAGCACTTTTTGCAGGACGCGGGTATCCGTATGAGGCTGAAGAGCAAAATGCGCATTGACTTCGAGAAGCACCGGCCGATGATCTGCTCCACGCACCGCAGCATAACCCTGTTCCAGCTGCGCATTACTGGCCACCGCTATCCGCTTGCCTGTCGCACAATCGGTAAATTGCGCCGCATCGGCAAAGTAGAGGTACATACCGCGCATCGCCATTGGCGTTGTCGGCAGTGAGACCTTCACTGGCTGCAGGGTGTAATTAAGTCCTGAATGAATCGGATTGCCCTCGCGATCCAGCATTTCCAGCGCTTCGCCTTTGACGCGGAAATAGCGTTTCTCACCCGTTTCGTCGGTTAACACCAGTTTGTCAGCGGTGCGCGCCCATGAACCATAGGTAGCAAATTCCGCCGTGGTTTTTCCGCCCTGATACCCCTGATTCATGACCCAGGTACCGTCTTTCTCGAGGAAAAGCGAGGTTTCGATACCTTCACAGTCCGCGCAGGGTAACAGACCTCGCCAGCTCTGCTGCATTGACGTCAGCTCTTCCCGTTGCACAGGCGAAACAGTTTGCACTTCGCCCCGATTGTTACACCCCATCAGCCCAAAGAGTGTCATTACCGCGACCAGGGACAAAATCGTTTTCTTCACACTCGGTTCCTTATGACTTGTTCTTCTTGTGTCCATCAGTCCGCAAGCCGACGGACTTTCCCACGTAGCGCTTTCACCGAAGACTTTTGCGACTTTGTCGCCAGACGTCGTTCTTTCGACGCTTTTGTCGGACGCGTTGCCCGGCGACTTTTCTGCACCACCGTCAGTTCCTGAATCAATGCCACCAGCCTCGCAACGGCCGCTTCGCGGTTCATCTCCTGACTGCGATATTCCTGGGCTTTGATCACCACCACGCCATCGGCGGTGATCAGGTGGTGCGACGCCGCCAGCAATCGCTCCTTATAAAAATCGGGCAAGCCGGAAGCACGAATATCGAAGCGCAGGTGAATAGCCGTCGAGGCTTTATTCACATGCTGCCCACCCGCCCCTTGCGCGCGCACTGCGGTTATCTCCAGCTCGTCATCCGCAATGCTGGCGTGGCGGGAGATAACAATCATCGCGGCTGCTGCCAGCCAGTAAACTGAATTTCCAGATTGTTTTGAGCATCACTCAGCCAGATAGTTCCGTCCTGTATCGTCGCCTGCAGCGTCATCGTCCGTGTCGCGAATGCGCTCAATTTTGCCAGTTGCTCATCATCCAGATACCAGATACTCAGATTTTTGAATCCGGCGAGTTTGCTCTGATTTTGCTGCCACCAGATCTGTGCCGCCCTGTCGTTATAGGTAAACAACGCAACGTCCTGAGACTGACTCCAGGCTTTTTTGATGCGCCGTTCATCCGGCAACCCCAGTTCAATCCACAGATCAATGCCCAGATGATCGTTACGCAGCCAGGCTTCCGGCTCATCTTCAGCGCTTAGCCCGCGGGTAAATTGCAGCCGTTCATCGGCAAACTTCAGCCACGCCAGCAAGCGCAGCATCATACGTTCCTGCGTCTCGGAAGGATGACGAGCAAGCGTCAGGGTGGCGTCCAGAAATTGATTTCGATCGAGGTCAGCCACATTCACTGTCGCTTTATAAATTGTTGCTTTTAATGCCATATCGCCTCCTGAGCAAAACAGGCGCTATTGTAGCGAATAAAGGTATAGCGCGCTGTTATCTCTTTGCCGGTGAGGAATTCATCGCGCTGATAATGATGAGCCTCCTGTGGTATAGTCACCTTGCGAAACAGAGCGTATCTTCGTAGGCTTAATGGTATCTCACAGTAAAAGCCAGGGCGCTTACAGGAGGACATGTGGGAAATTATTGTGAATTAATACGCAAGCGGTATGCGGAAATTGCCAGCGGAGATCTCGGGTATATTCCGGATGCATTGGGATGTGTATTGAAAGTTTTGAATGAAATGGCATCGGACGATACCGTTTCAGAGTCGGTCAGGGAAAAGGCGGCCTATGCTGCCGCGAACTTACTGGTGAGCGATTATGTCAATGAATGATAACTATCAACCCATCAATTGCGATGATTATGACAACCTGGAACTCGCCTGTCAGCATCATCTCTTACTGACACTGACGCTGAAAGATGGCGAGGCGTTGCAGGCGAAAGCCAGTGATTTAGTTTCACGTAAAAATGTGGAGTATCTGGTGGTTGAAATCGCAGGTACAACCCGTGAACTGCGCCTTGATAAAATTGCCACCTTCAGCCACCCGGAGATCGGCACCGTTGTGGTGAGCGAATCCTGACGTCCTCTGACGGGCAGTAGTTAACTGCCCGTTACTTCTCCCACACCAGTTGCACACCGCTTTCTTCAGCTTCTGCCGCGCCGTCCAGCGTGACAAACTGCCCGGCCGCCGCAATCAGCGTTTCGCCATAGAACAACAGCGGTGTTGTATCCCGTTTCCAGGGAGGAACGCCCCGCTCCTGCCATATTTTTTTCAGCTTACGCCCGCCGTTTCGCCCGACAATGTGCAGGGAGCCACTCGCCTGAAAGCGGATTGTCACCTTTTCGTCTGCCAGGGGGGCACGTAATTCCCCGCCAGAGATAAGCGACAACGTGCCAGAGTTCGCCGGCAGCGTCAGCGTGGATAAGGGAGAAGGCCAGTCGATCACTTTGTCACGCAGAACCGGTAACGCCGCCACCAGCCATAATTGCCCCTGATAGCGGCGAACGTCCTGATTCTCCAGCCGCAGGCAAGGTTCAGCATCTTCCCTGGCAAGCGCCACTTCCTGCCAGATGCGACCGAGCATCTCCCGCGATGGCATCGACGCCTGTTGCGATGCCAGCCAGCGGCGTAAAAGCGCCCCTCGCCTGATGGCGCTCAACGGCGCTAATGCGGCAACCGACAAGCTGCCGTCACCTCCAGTGGCGGCATTGAGTTCATCGGCCAGCAGTTCATCGAGCAATTGCTCCTGTTCACCACACAATGCGGCACTGCGCGCGACGGCATCGGCAAAATGACGCCAGCGGGCATTTAATCCGGGCACAACTCGCAGGCGCAGAAAATTACGATCGTAGCTGTCATCAGCATTACTTTCATCCTCAATCCAGCATAAGTGGTGCGTCTGCGCATCATTGAGCAACGAGGCCCGTGTTTCATGCAGCAAGGGCCGCAACAACTCTGTACCGGCAAAAGGCAGCATCTCCGGCATGCCCGCCAACCCGGCCGGACCACTTCCTCGTTTTAACGCCAGCAGGAAAGTTTCACATTGATCGTCCAGATGCTGCGCGGTCAGCAGGGCCTCGCCTGGCAAAAGCGCATCGGCAAAAACCTGGTAGCGCGCTTTTCTCGCCTGGGCCTCAGTGCCGTTGCCCTCATCAAGAAGTTGCACCCGGTTAACGATTAGCGGAACCTGCCATTGCTCGCAGATCTGCTGACAGTGGGTGACCCAGTTGTCGGCATTGGGGCTTAACCCATGATGAATATGGATAGCGCGCAGAGAAATATCCGGCTGCTGCTCACGCCATTGCACCAGCCGATGCAGTAAGACCGTAGAGTCCAGGCCACCGCTGAACGCCACCAGAAACTGGCGCTGCGAAGCTGGACGTTGGTGAAGTAATGGCAGGAGCATGTTGCTAACCGTCGCAAAGATTCATGCCCGGCACGTTACCGGGCATTGTGAGAACTGGCAAGGCTTACTGCTGATAGAGCTCAAGCGGCAGATTGTCCGGATCCTTAAAAAAAGTAAAACGTTTGCCGGTAAAAGGATCAATGCGGATGGCTTCGCAAGGCACATCATGTGCTTCAAGGTGCGCAACAGCCGAATCGATATCCTCCACGCTGAAGGCCAGGTGACGTAAGCCGCAGGACTCTGGTCCGCTGGAACGCGCTGGCGGGAACGGGAAGGAAAATAGCTCAATCACGTACTGGCCATTCAGCGCCAGATCTCCTTTCCAGGAGTCACGCTCCACACGGTAAAACTCACTTTGCAGCGTAAAACCCAAGATGTCGCAGTAGAACGCTTTGCTCCTGCTGTAATCGGTGGCGATGATCGCGATATGGTGTACCTGTTTTAAACCCAGCATAGTCTCTCCTGTTGTCTTTTGGCACGTTACCCTTGCCATCGATAACCCGCAAGAGGCTACGGTTTTTTTAAGACCCGTACCCAATACACGCCATCCTCTCCCCGCTTCGCACCATGAATATCGGTCTCAAAACCGGGGTAATGGCGTCCTATCGCACAAAGCATAAGCAGAAAATCGAGCACCGAGCGACTTTGCTCCGTGAGCATTTCCCCCGGCATCAATAAAGGGACTCCCGGTGGATAAGGCAGGATCATATTGGCAGAGATACGCCCGGTCAGTTTTTCCAGCTCAATGGTTTCCACCTCTCCCCTGATTTGCTTCTGCCATGCCTGGTGCGGCGTCATTTTCATCTCTGGCAGAACATCAAACGCCCGCAGCATTAACTGCGGAAGATCGTGCTGGCGGATCAGTTTATGGATCCCCTGCGCCAGATCCTGGATACGCATGTTGCGATAGAAGTCAGGATCTTCTGCATAGAGATCCGGCAGCATATTCTTCACGCGTAAATTAAGATCATAGCTGCGTTTAAACTCCATTAATCCGCGCAGCAACCCCATCGCACGGGTTTTGTCGATCCCAATGCTAAACAGGAACAGCAGGTTGTAAGGCCCGGTTTTTTTCCACCACCACACCGCGTTCGTCGAGAAACTTCGCCACCAGCGCCGCCGGGATCCCCTCGTCACTCATGTTGCCCTGCTCGTCCATCCCCGGAGTCAGAATAGTCACTTTCACCGGATCGAGGAACATATGATCCGCATCGGCATTGGGAAAACCGTGCCACTCCTCGCCAGGCGCCACGGGCCAGCAATCCGCTTCGTCAATACCGTCCGGCTGCCAGATATCAAAAAACCAGCTGTCCGCCTCATCTCTCAGCCTCTGCACCTCTTTGCGAAAATGCAGCGCACGCTCAACGGATCGATTAATCAGTCGTTTGCCGGGATTACCGCGTAACATTGCCGCCGCTGTCTCGATGGAAGCCACCAGCGGGTAACTGGGCGAAGTGGAGGTGTGTATCATAAAAGCTTCATTGAAGGTGTCTTCGTCATAAGCGCCTTTCACATGGATCAGCGATGCCTGCGAAAAGGCGGCCAGCATTTTGTGCGTTGACTGGGTTTCAAAAATCACTTTACCCGGCACGCGCTCACCGCTCATTCCGCTTTTGCCGGCGTATATAGGGTGAAAGTTGGTATAGGGTACCCAGGCAGAGTCAAAATGAATGGACGGAATATCCAGGGTCTCTTTGATCCAGGTGGTGTTGTAGAGCAGACCATCATAAGTGGAGTTGGTGATCACCGCATGTACCGGCCAGCTTGCGCCCGCCGTCGTCGCCACCTTCATTTCAATGCTGGCATGGGTAAATTCCTGCCGGGGGATCCCTCCCAGGATACCCAGCGCGTTGCGTCCGGGTTTTAGCCACAGCGGCGTTACATCGCTCATCATCAGCAAATGGGCGAGAGACTTGTGGCAGTTACGATCGATAAGCAGGGTGCTGCCAGCCGGTGCGGCATACATTCCAACAATTTTATTCGATGTGGATGTCCCGTTGGTCACCATATAGCTCTGTTCGGCGCCAAAAGTACGGGCAATATACTCCTCCGCCTCCAGATGTGGCCCACTGTGATCCAGCAGCGAGCCCAGTTCGGTCACCGAAATAGAAACGTCAGCCTTCAGGGTATTACCGCCGAAGAAATCATAAAACAGGCAGCCCACCGGGCTTTTCAGGTATGCCGTTCCGCCCATATGCCCGGGTGTACAAAAGGTATATTTCCCCTCCTTCACGTAGGTAAAGAGGGCCTTTGTAAATGGCGGGGTGATATTGTCGAGATATTCCTGAGTGTACTGCTCAATCCGTGTCGCAATATCTCCTGCGCTGCCCAGCGCGTACTCAAAAAACCACAGCGCCATGCGCATATCCTGTGCGCTGACGTCCATTGTCGAGTGAGTGTTGATAAAGGCATACAGCGGCAGATATTCGTTAAGCTGATTGATCTCGCTGCACAGTTCGAGATCGTACTCATCCCAGTCAAAAATGACGCCGCAGATCCGCGGGTTATGTTCGATAAACTTCAGCAGGTCATTTCTGTTTTGTGGCCAGATCAGCTGGAAGCCTTGCGTCCTGAGCGCCTGCTCAAGTTCCTTGATCGGCTCATCTTTGTAGAAAACGCCGTGGGGTCCCATAATGGCAATAATATTCACGCTTACCTCCTTAAAAAACATGAGATAAGCATAGTTGAGCTAAACCGCAGATAAAAAAAAAGCCACACCGGAGTGCAGCTTTTCAGACGGGTCCTTTACGCGAATCAGGCGTAGCCGTAGCTCATCAGACGCTGGTAACGACGGTTACGCAGATCGTCTTTGCTCAGCACATCAAGATCGGCCAGATCGGCAATCAATTGCGCTTTCAGTGAAGCAGCCATCGCTTCCGCATTACGGTGAGCGCCACCCAGAGGTTCCGGAATAATGGAGTCGATCAGCTTCAGCTCCTTCAGGCGCGTTGCAATGATACCCATTGCATCGGCAGCCAGCGGAGCTTTGTCAGCGCTTTTCCACAGAATGGAGGCACAACCTTCCGGGGAGATAACAGAATAGGTGCTGTATTGCAGCATATTCACTTTATCGCCCACGCCAATAGCCAGCGCGCCGCCAGAGCCGCCTTCGCCAATCACCGTACAGATGACCGGCACATTCAGACGCGACATTTCACGCAGGTTACGGGCAATAGCTTCAGACTGACCACGCTCTTCCGCACCCACGCCAGGATAGGCACCCGGGGTGTCGATAAAGGTGATGATCGGCATGTTGAAACGATCGGCCATCTCCATCAAACGCAGCGCTTTGCGGTAACCTTCTGGTGCCGGCATACCAAAGTTGCGACGAATTTTTTCTTTGGTTTCACGACCTTTCTGGTGACCAATGATCATCACAGGACGACCGTCTAGGCGAGCAATGCCACCGACAATGGCTTTATCATCGGCATATGCGCGATCGCCAGCCAGTTCGTCAAACTCATCAAACGCAAGGCGGACATAATCCAGGGTGTACGGACGCAACGGATGGCGTGCCAGCTGGGCAACCTGCCATGCGCCAAGATCGGCGAAAATTTTGCGCGTCAGTTCTACGCTTTTTTCACGCAGACGATGCACTTCTTCGTCAATGTTAATATCCAGTTTTTCATCCTGACGGCTTACCGCTGTCAGAGAATCGATTTTCGCTTCCAGCTCAGCAATCGGCTGTTCGAAATCAAGGAAATTCAGACTCATAGTATTCCTGTATTAGTCAAACTCCAGTTCCACCTGCTCCGAACCAATAAGGCCACGGAGATCGTTTAATAAACGATCGCTCGGAGAGACACGCCACGTCGCGCCAAAACGCAATCGTGCTCGTGCATCCGCCCTCTGATAGTAGAGATGTACTGGAATTGTCCCCGAGCGATGGGGTTCCAGAGACTGACGGAGTCGGGTCAAAAGCTGGTCATCAATTTGCCTGTCCGTCAGCGAGATAGCAAGCCCGCGAGCATATTTTTCACGGGCTTCGTCAATATCCATCACTTCACGGGCCATCATTTTAAGCCCACCGCTGAAGTCATCAAAGCTGACCTGTCCGCTGACGATAAGTATGCGGTCGTTTTCCAGCAAATGCTGGTACTTTTCCAGCGCTTCGGTGAATAACATCACCTCAAGACGCCCTGAACGGTCATCCAGCGTACAGATGCCGATACGATTGCCGCGTTTGGTGACCATAACCCTTGCGGCAATCACGAGCCCCGCCGCCGTGGTGACCTTGCCACGTTCGGTTGGGTGCATGTCTTTTAGCCTAAGGCCGCCGACATAGCGATCGATTTCTTTTAAATACTGGTTGATTGGGTGACCCGTCAGATACAAGCCTAACGTTTCACGCTCTCCTTCCAGTACCGTGTGTTCCGGCCAGGGCTGACAGTTAGCGTAAGACTGTTCTATCTGTTCCGGCTCTTCGGCCAGCACGCCAAACATATCCGCCTGGCCAATCGCCTCTGCTTTCGCATGCTGGTCGGCCGCTTTCAGCGCGTCGCCCAGCGAGTTCATTAATGCAGCACGATGCGGTCCAAGACGGTCAAACGCCCCGGACATGATCAGTTTTTCCAGAATCCGGCGGTTCAGTTTTTTGGTGTCGGTACGCGCGCAGAGATCAAACAATTCGCGGAAGTAACCACCCTGATTACGGGCTTCAATGATCGCTTCGATCGGCCCTTCACCCACACCCTTAATCGCGCCGATACCATACACTATTTCCCCGTCATCATTGACGTGGAAGTGATACAAACCGGAGTTGATGTCAGGTGGCAGGATTTTCAGCCCCATTCGCCAGCATTCATCGACCAGGCCGACCACTTTTTCCGTGTTATCCATATCCGCGGTCATCACCGCCGCCATAAACTCAGCAGGATAGTGCGTTTTAAGCCATAACGTCTGGTAAGAGACTAAAGCATAGGCAGCAGAGTGAGATTTGTTAAATCCATAACCCGCGAATTTCTCCACCAGGTCGAAGATTTTCATCGCCAGTTCGCCATCAACGCCGTTTTTCTTCGCCCCTTCTTCAAAGGTACCGCGTTGCTTGGCCATCTCTTCCGGCTTTTTCTTACCCATAGCACGACGCAGCATGTCTGCGCCGCCAAGGGTATAACCGGAAAGCTCCTGGGCTATCTGCATGACCTGTTCCTGATACAGGATAATGCCGTAGGTCGGTTCCAGTACCGGCTTCAGGCACTCATGCTGCCATTGGACATCCGGGTAAGAGATCTCTTCACGCCCGTGTTTACGGTCAATAAAGTTATCCACCATCCCGGATTGCAGCGGCCCCGGGCGGAACAGCGCCACCAGGGCTATCATATCTTCGAAGCAGTCAGGCTGCAGACGTTTGATCAGATCTTTCATGCCGCGGGATTCAAGCTGGAATACCGCAGTGGTCTCTGAGCGTTGCAGAATGTCGAAACTTTTCTTGTCATCCAGCGGAATAGCGGCGATATCGACAGGTTCAAGCCCCTGCTTCTCACGACGCGGGTTGATCATCTTCAACGCCCAGTCGATGATGGTCAGCGTACGCAGCCCGAGGAAGTCAAATTTCACCAGCCCGGCATATTCCACGTCGTTTTTGTCAAACTGGGTGACCGGGTGCTGGCCCGCTTCATCGCAATAGAGCGGTGCGAAGTCGGTAATTTTAGTGGGGGCGATAACCACCCCCCCCGCATGCTTACCGGCGTTACGCGTGACACCTTCCAGTTTGCGCGCCATATCAATCAGCGCCTTAACTTCTTCGTCTGCCTCGTAGATTTCCGGCAGCTGCGGCTCGGCCTCAAAGGCTTTTGCCAGCGTCATCCCTGGATCGGGCGGCACCAGTTTTGAGATCCTGTCGACGAAGCCATACGGATGGCCTAATACACGACCTACGTCGCGAATAACCGCCTTCGCCGCCATGGTTCCGAAGGTAATGATCTGCGAGACCGCATCACGCCCATACATTTCCGAGACGTGATCAATCACCTGGTCGCGTTTCTCCATACAGAAGTCAACGTCAAAGTCAGGCATAGAGACACGTTCCGGGTTAAGGAAACGTTCGAACAGCAGGTCGAATTCCAGCGGATCAAGGTCGGTAATTTTTAGCGCATAGGCCACCAGCGAACCCGCACCCGAACCACGCCCCGGCCCAACGGGTACGCCGTTGTCCTTCGACCACTGGATAAATTCCATTACGATCAGGAAGTAGCCCGGGAAACCCATCTGGTTGATAACTTGCAGTTCGATATCCAGGCGCGAGTCATACTCCGGACGTTTCTCTTTACGGATAGCTTCATCCGGGAACAAGAATTCCAGGCGCTCTTCCAGCCCCTCTTTCGATTTCACCACCAGGAAATCTTCGGTGGTCATCTCACCCGTCGGGAACTGCGGCAGGAAATACTCACCCAGGCGCACGGTAACGTTGCAGCGCTTGGCAATTTCAACGCTGTTTTCCAGTGCCTCGGGAAGATCGGCGAACAGTTCGCACATTTCGTCCTCGCTGCGCATGGATTGCTGCGCAGAATAGTGACGAGGACGTTTAGGATCATCAAGGGTGAAGCCATCGTGGATGGCCACGCGGATTTCGTGGGCATCAAAATCACCGCCGTCGATAAAGCGCACGTCATTGGTCGCAACGACCGGCAGACCGCGCTTTTCGGCTAATTCAACCGCCGCATGCAGGTAGTTCTCTTCATCTGGCCGCCCGGTACGAATTAACTCCAGGAAGTAGCAGTCATGAAAATGCGTTTCATAGAAGCTGACACACTGATCGACCAGCACACTGTTGCCACGTAGCAGAGATCGTCCCACATCTCCCATGCGTCCGCCGGAAAGCAGGATCAGACCCTCTTTTAGCTCAACCAGCCAGTCCCTGTCGATCCACGGGCCTGCCGCACCATATCCGCGCTGATAGGCACGCGAAATCAGCAACGTCAGATTTTGATAACCCGTATTGTTGGCAGCAAGAACCGTAAGCTGGGTCAGTTCATCACCGAGCAGATCGCTTTGCACGTGAAAATCAGCACCGACAATCGGCTTGATTCCCGCACCATGTGCCGTTCCGTAAAACTTAACCAGCCCACAGAGGTTAGTAAAATCGGTGATCGCCAGCGCAGGCATGCCAAGCGCGGCCGCCTTTTTCACCAGCGGCCCGGTTTTTGCCAGCCCATCAATCATGGAATAGTCGCTATGCACCCGCAGGTGTACGAAACGTGGTTCAGCCATTTTCAGATTCCGGTTTTATCTCGTGACAAGAATCAGGACACAAGGCCCAACGCGCGCCTGACCGGGGCAAAACTGCGCCGGTGATGTTCGGTTGCGCCATGCTCAGCAAGCGCCTGCAAATGAAAAGGTGTGGGGTAGCCTTTATGCTGGGCGAAACCATATTGCGGAAATATTAAATCCAGCGCAGCCATCTCCGCATCACGAGAGACTTTGGCAAGAATAGACGCTGCGCTGATTTCCTGCACCCGACTGTCACCCTTAACAACCGCCAGTGACGGCATCGGCAATTTTGGGCAGCGGTTACCATCAATCAACACATATTCAGGTGCAATATTTAACCCCTCGACGGCGCGCTGCATCGCCAACATAGTGGCATGCAGAATATTCAGCTCATCGATTTCATCGGGTTCAGCACGTCCAAGACTCCAGGCCAGCGCTTTCTCTTTGATCTCATCAAACAGCGCCAGACGGCGTTTCTCTGATAATTTTTTTGAATCATTCAGTCCGACAATCGGACGCGCGGGATCGAGGATAACCGCAGCGGTCACCACCGCGCCAACCAGAGGTCCGCGCCCCACTTCATCCACACCCGCGACCAGATGCGTGTGGGGATAGACAAATTCCATCATTGTGCCAACTCCAGTACGGCATCCGCGGCCTGCTCATCAGCATTACAGAGGATTTGCTGATGCAGTTCGCGGAAAATCTCATGCATCGCATGATGCTCTTTGCCATCGGCCAGTAACGGGAGCAGCGCCGCAGCCAGTTGCTGCGGCTGGCAATCATCCTGCAACAGCTCTTTGACCAGCTCACGCCCGGCGAGCAGATTAGGCAGGGAAACGTATTCCGTTTTAACCAGCCTTTTTGCCAGCCAGAAGGTGAAGGGCTTCATCCGATAGCCGACAACCATCGGGCATTTTGCCAGCATGCACTCAAGCGCTGCGGTACCGGACGCTAACAGCGCGGCATCACTGGCAATCATGGCTTCGCGCGCCATGCCGTCAAGCATTTGCAGCGGCAAATCGGGCGCAACCTCCTGCCGGATCCGCTCAAACTGCTCGCGCCTTTTGGCATTGACCAGCGGCACAACCACCCGTAGATCGGGATAATGCTGGCGCAAAATTTGCGCTGTACGCAGGAAATCAGCGCTCAGCATCTCCACTTCAGCGCCACGGCTACCGGGTAGCAATGCAAGACAATGCGCCGAGTGAGGAATGCCTAACGTGTCCCGCGCGGCGTTTTTATCCGGGTCCAGCGGCATAGCATCAGCCATGGTATGGCCGATAAAACGGCAAGGGACATTGAATCTGTCGTAAAACGCTTTTTCGAAAGGCAGAAAGGCAAGTACCAGATGGGTGGATCTGCCTATTTTGAAAACGCGTTTTTGTCGCCAGGCCCATACGGAGGGGCTGACATAGTGAATGGTTTTGATACCCTGCTTTTTCAAATTACCCTCAAGGGTAATGTTGAAATCCGGCGCATCAATACCGACGAAAACATCAGGCTGTAAATCACTAAAACGGCGAGTGAGATCGGCGCGAATATGCAGCAAACGCCGCAGACGTCCGAGCACTTCGACGATGCCCATGACCGCCAGCTCTTCCATTTCATACCAGGCTTCGCAGCCTTCAGCCTGCATCAGTGGGCCAGCCACCCCGACAAAACGGGCATCAGGCACACGAGCCTTGAGCGCGCGGATAAGACCGGCACCAAGAATATCGCCGGAGGTTTCTCCGGCGACAAGGGCAATCGTTAACGGACGACGCTCGACCATTACCGAATCAGACCACGCGTGGAGCGCTCAAAGAATTCGATGAACGCATTCACTTCCGGATGCTGCTGCGCCAGTTCGGCAATCTCAGGTTTCGCTTCATCCAGCGTTTTACCACTGCGGTAAAGCAGCTTATACGCGTTACGAATAGCGTGAATCGCTTCACGACTAAAGCCGCGGCGTTTCAAACCTTCGATGTTAACCCCAAACGGCGTTGCATGGTTGCCCTGGGCAATAACGTACGGCGGGACGTCCTGCGCCACACCGGAGCAACCGCCAACCATGACGTGCGCACCGATGATACAGAACTGATGGACAGCGGTCATACCACCGATGATGGCGAAATCATCAACGGAAACGTGTCCTGCCAGCGTCGCGTTATTTGCGAGGATGCAGCGATTACCAATCGTACAATCATGCGCAACGTGCGTATTGATCATCATCAGGTTGTCACTGCCCACCTTCGTCAATCCGCCGCCTTGTACCGTGCCACGGTGAATGGTGACGCTTTCGCGAATGCGGTTGCGATCGCCAATTTCCACGCGAGTCGGTTCACCAGCATATTTCAGATCCTGGTTAACTTCCCCGATGGAAGCGAACTGATAAATCTCATTGTCACGACCAATTTTAGTGTGGCCGTTTACGACAACATGAGACTTCAGTACGGTGCCTTCGCCAATTTCGACGTTAGCGCCAACAATACAAAACGGACCAATGTGAGCGTTAGCACCAATAACGGCGCCCTCTTCAACAATGGCAGAAGGATGAATAAAGGCGGTTTTATCAATCACGTATCAGGCCTCCCGGCTACGTGCACACATCATAGTAGCTTCACAGACAACTTTACCGTCGACCAAAGCAACGCCTTTAAAACGAGTCAGGCCACGGCGCGTTTTTTCAAAGGTGACTTCCATAATCATCTGATCGCCTGGCACAACCGGACGCTTAAAGCGCGCTTCATCGATACCTGCGAAATAGTAGAGCTCTCCTGGCTCCAGTTTACCAACGCTTTTAAACGCCAGAATACCGGTTGCCTGCGCCATCGCTTCCAGAATCAATACGCCTGGAAAAATAGGTTTACCAGGGAAGTGTCCCTGAAAAAATGGCTCATTTACGGAGACATTTTTCACTGCGCGCAGAAAACGACCTTCTTCAAAATCCAGCACACGGTCTACCAGCAAAAATGGATAACGGTGCGGCAGAAGCTCCAGAATCTCTTCAATGTGCAGAGTATGAGTGTCAGTAGTCAAAATACTCTTCCTGTCTAAATATACTAAATGGCAATAATAACACGGCCCGCGGCAATCCTAAGAATGCCTACAGGCCGGGAAGTTTATACCCGTCATACTTCAAGTTGCCTGTACGTTGGCTTTCCTGACTCATCCCGGTCACTTACTTCTGTAAGCTCCCGGAGATTCACTACGTTGCCGCCTTCACGCAACTCGCATTATTTAGGGTATCGGTGTAAACGGACGAGCTATTCGTCTTCTTTATTGACCTTGCGCTCAATCGCTTTAAGGCGCTTGCTCATGTCACCAATGTTCATTACCAGCGCGGCCGTTTTACGCCACACTTTGTTTTGCTGTAACGGAATACCGGAGGAGTAGACACCAGGTTCAGTGATAGGACGCATCACCATACCCATTCCCGTCACGGTAACTTTGTCACAAATTTCCATATGCCCATTAATGACGCTGGCACCACCAATCATGCAGTAACGGCCAATTTTCAGACTGCCTGCCATGATGACACCGCCCGCAACGGCAGTATTGTCGCCAATCACAACGTTATGTGCAATCTGACACTGGTTATCAATGATAACGCCGTTACCAATGCAGGTGTCATCCAGCGCACCGCGGTCGATGGTGGTACAGGCCCCGATCTCGACGCGATCACCGATAATCACCCGACCAAGCTGGGGGATCTTCACCCAGTTGCCGCGATCGTTGGCATAACCGAAGCCATCTGCGCCGATCACTGTACCTGACTGGATCAGGCAATTTTCGCCGATCTCAATTTCATGGTAAACGGTGACATTGGCCCACAAACGCGAACCGGCGCCTATTTTCGTCTTTTTCCCAACGAAGCAGCCTGCGCCAATGACCACGTTATCACCCAAAATCACGTCGGATTCGATAACGGCATTCGCGCCAATTGCCACGTTGTTACCCAACGTCGCGCTCGGATCAATCACGGCACTGGGTGCAATGTTTTGTGCCGGCTGCGGCGTTGAATCAAGAATTTGAGCCATGCGGGCATAGGTGAGATAAGGGTTTCTCACAATCAATGCGGCACTTTTGGCGAAAGGTAAATCGTCCGGCGTCATGACGACAGCAGACGCCTGGCAGTCATTCAGGTTTTCACGGTACTTAGGATTGACCATGAAGGTGATTTGACCTGCTTTAGCAGATTGCATGGACGCAACGCCGGTGATGACGATGTCGCCATCACCGTGTAATTCTGCATCCAACTGTTGCGCTAAATCCGACAGTCGAATTGAAGGCATTACTTATTTAACCTGTTTCAGTACATCAGCGGTGATGTCTTTAACGTCACTGCTGTTGTAGATAGCAGCGTTAGCCGGGATAACCAGATCTACGCTCTGATCCGCAGCAACTTTTTTCACTGCTGCCTGGATTTTGGTCATCATCTTGCCGCGTTCTTCGTTAGAACGACGAGCTTGATCCTGCTCAAAGGCCTGACCTTTCTGCGCCAGATCCTGACGTTGAGCCTGGATGTCTTTTTCCAGCTTGCTACGCTCCGTCGCTTTCATTGTAGCGCCGTCACGCTGGTAACGCTGCATTTTGGTTTGCAGGTCAGATTCCAGACGCTGCAATTCGCTGGCACGGCCACCGAATTCGTTTTTCATGGTCTGAGCAACACCGGAAGTCTGTGCAACCTGTTGGAACAGGTTGTTCATATCCACGATAGCAATTTTGTCAGCAGCCTGAGCAGACGCCGCCATTGCCAAACCGAAACCTACAGCTAATAACAACTTTTTCACAATAAACTCCTCACCATCCCAATTGTACCAACAGGTACCGTTCTTTGCGTTGGCGGGCGGTGTACAACACCGCCACGACCATCACGACACTTCATGCATTCCATCGCAGTGGCAGATTACCAGGTTTTACCGATGTTAAACTGGAACTGTTCTGCCTTGTCTCCATCGTACTTCTTAAACGGTTGGGCGTAAGAGAAGACCAACGGCCCCAATGGGGACATCCATTGTAATGCGATACCCGCAGACATACGGATATTACTTGGATCACTGTAGTCCGGAATACCCAGCGCTTTCATATCTGCCGTGTTTTTCCAGTTAGTATCCCACACCGTACCCGCATCCCAGAAGAAGGAGGTACGTACAGAGTTCGCGTACTTATCGCTGATAAACGGCGTCGGCGTAATAAACTCTACACTTGCCACACCCATGGCGTTACCGCCCACGGCGTCATCAGAGCTACAATATTTCTCTGTTGTCGTATCGCAGTTATCCAGACCACTAGCGCCGTTATAAACCGCTTTCGGACCAATGTTGTTGGACTGGAAGCCACGAACGGTACTGGAACCACCGGCATAGAAGTTCTCATAGAACGGCATCTCTTTGCCGCCTAAACCGTCACCGTAGCCCCAACGCGTACGTCCCAGAACCACCCACTTGTGGTCATCATCAATCGGGAAGTAGGACGCGGTGTCTACCGTCACTTTGTAGAACTCGTTGTCTGACCCCGGAACCGTCACCTTACCGTTGAGGTTAACGCGCGACCCTTTGGTCGGGAAGTAGCCACGGTCAAGGTTGTTATAGGTCCAGCCGTAGTTGAAGGTGAAGTCATCCGCAGAGAAACTGTTGTTGTCGTTGGTGATGCTTGCATCCTGGCCGACAGATGTCAGATAACGCCACATCGCCACCTGCGGTTCCATATTGGACAGGTCGTTATGCACATAACCTAAGCCCATACGCAGAGTGTTGTATTCGTTAATCGGGAAGCCAAGCGTACCGTCCAGACCATAACTTTTATTGGTATAGGAGGACAGGTCAGCATCATCAGCTTTAAAGTCATTGTAGAAGATACGACCGCCGAGGCTCACACCATCAACCGTAAAGTACGGGTTGGTGACGGAGAATTCGGAATAGGTCTGGTAGTCGTTCTTCGTACCGTTAATACCAACGGAGTAGCCCGTACCCAGCCAGTTATCCTGCTGGACACCCACCTGGAAGCTCACGCCGCTTTCAGTACCGTAGCCCACACCGAAGTTAAAGCTACCGGTGTTACGCTCTTTGACTTTATAAACGACATCAACCTGATCCGGGCTGCCCGCAACACGTTGAGTATCGGTATCAACCGTTTCAAAGTAACCCAGACGGTTCAGACGCTCTTTACCCTGGTCAACCAAATCGCTGCCCAGCCACGCCCCTTCCATCTGACGCATCTCACGACGCAGCACTGCGTCTTTAGAGGTGTCATTACCTTCAAAGCGAATTTTACGTACGTAGTAACGGTTGCCCGCATCAACGTTCACGTGCAGCTTAACGGTTTTATCGCTGTCGTTAATTTCTGGCTGTGACTGAACGCGAGGATAAGCATAACCATAGCGACCAAGAAGCTTTTTAATGTCATCTTCCATTTTAGTCACTTTGGCGCCGTTATACAGTTCGCCTGGCTCAATCTTCGTCAGGCTTTCAATCTCCACAGAGTGACCCGCAAGATTGCCGCTGACCTGAACGCCAGAGAGTTTGTACTGATCGCCTTCCGTCACATTGACGGTGATGTAAATACCTTTTTTGTCCGGTGTCAGACTGACCTGGGTGGAGTCAATATTGAAACGCGCATAGCCACGATCCAGATAGTAGCTGCGCAGCG
Source organism: Phytobacter sp. V91 (assembly GCF_965644225.1). NCBI lineage: Bacteria > Pseudomonadati > Pseudomonadota > Gammaproteobacteria > Enterobacterales > Enterobacteriaceae > Phytobacter > Phytobacter sp. V91. The sequence continues at coordinate 25,017 of NZ_CBFFRJ010000002.1, forward strand.
TTTCCAGATCGCCCGCCAGTTTTTGTTTCTGATATTTACGATCGCCGACCACGTTCCACCACGGCACTTCATCGCGCAGCTGGAATGTGGAGATCAACTCTTCGGTACTGAACGCATGGTTCCCGACAATGTTGATCTGTTGGATCTGCGCAGAAACGCCTTCCTGGAAGACCAGTTTAAGGTCAACACGGTTGCGAGGCAGTGGCGTAACCACCGCTTTCACGCTGGCGCTGTACTTACCGACGCTGTAGTAGAAATCTTCCAGCCCTTTTTCGATATCGGAAAGGGTGGTGCGATCAAGCGATTCACCTACACGCACGCCAGAAGCTTCAAGATTCTGTTTCAGCATGTCATCTTTCACCGCTTTGTTGCCGGAGAAAGTGATGCTGGCGATTGTCGGGCGTTCTTTCACCTGAACAAGAAGGGTATCACCGTCGCGAAGCACGCGAACGTCCTCGAAGTTGCCAGTGGCAAACAAGGCACGGATGGTGTTACTGACGTCTTCGTCATTCACCGTATCGCCTGGACGGACCGGCATACTGAGGAGGGCCGCACCAACGGCGACACGCTGTAGGCCTTCGAAATGAATGTCCTTCACTACGAACCCGTCAGCACCGTATACGGTGGCGCTGCTGAACAGCAGCGACGCTATGAGCAACTTTTTCATCGCCATCGTTATTATGCGTTCTTCCTAACAAACTCTCTTACAACCGAGAGAAATCATTGAAAAGTGCAAGCCCCATTAACAACACCAGCAAAATCGAGCCAATGCGGTAGCTAAAGTCTTGAACTCGCTCGGATACCGGTCCACCTTTTAGCTTTTCAATCGCCAAAAACAGCAGATGTCCCCCGTCCAGGACAGGTAATGGAAACAGGTTGATAATCCCTAAGTTCACGCTGATTAAAGCGAGGAACATCAGATAGTAAATCACCCCGAACTCTGCTGACATCCCAGCCCCCTGAGCTATCGAGATAGGCCCACTGAGGTTGTTCAGTTTTACGTCACCGGTTATCAATTTCCCCAACATACTGACCGTCAGCTTCATTAACTGCCATGTCTTGTCCGTGGCCTCGACAATGGCGCTGAATGGCCCGTACTGGCGTACTGTTTTGTACTCATCCGGCAGAGGAATGATTTTCGGCACAACGCCTGCAAATCCTTCTGCCTTGCTACCGGGCTTTGTATCCGGTATCAACGTCAAAGACAAGGAACTCCCCTGCCTTTCGATCTCCAGCGCAAGCGGTGTACCCGGATTATCCCTCACCAGAGTGACAAACGTCATCCACTGCGTTAACGGCTGACCATCGACTTTAACGATCCTGTCGCCGGCTTGCAAACCTGCTTTGCTGGCGGCAGAACCTGACTGGATCTCAGCAAGCACCGGCTCAATCTGCGGACCACGTGGGCGGATCCCTAATGAGGTAACAGGGTCTTCCCGGTCGGGTTCAAACGTCCAGTGACGTAAATCAAGGACCTTGTCCTGACGCGTGTCGCTTCCAGGCGATGCCACGCTGAGCGTTGTTTGTTTGTCACCAATTTTTGCTATCAGTTGCAAACGCACTGCATCCCAATCAGGCGTTTCGATACCATCAATTGCTTTAAGTTCCGTACCGGATGCAATTTGCGCCTGGGCAGCGATTGAATCGGGTGTTATTTCACCAATAACCGGACGGACACCAGGGACGCCGATGATAAACACCAGCCAGTAAGCGAAGATAGCAAAGAGAAAATTGGCGATGGGTCCGGCAGCAATAACCGCTGCCCGCTGACCAATTGTTTTGTTGTTGAAGGCGCTGTGGCGCATTTCCGGCATAACCGGCTCTACGCGTTCATCCAGCATTTTGACATAGCCACCGAGAGGGATGATGGCGATAACAAACTCAGTACCCTGTTTATCATGACGCCGCCAGAGCGCTTTGCCAAAACCAATGGAAAAACGCTCTACCCGAATGCCGCAGCGGCGAGCAACCCAGAAATGGCCAAATTCGTGCACGGTGATAAGGACACCAAGCGCAATAATAAACGCAGCCAAATTCCAGAGAATGCTCAGCATAAAACCTTCCGTCAAATCGTCCTGAAAACCAGCAATAACAAGCAAGCAAATACAGGTACTGCTGCTGTCAGGCTGTCGATGCGATCCAGTATACCGCCATGACCGGGGATCAGATGACCACTATCTTTAATTCCCGCTTCACGTTTGAACATACTTTCCGTCAGATCACCCAGCACTGACGCCAGTGCGGCTACCACGGAACAGATAAATAACGTCGACGGCGCAACGTCCAGATTGGCCCATGCACCATATACCCAGGAGATAACCGCGGCAGTAAACAAACCGCCGACGAACCCCTGCCAGGTCTTACCGGGAGAAACTTTCGGCGCCAGCTTATGTTTACCAAAGAGCTTGCCAAACATGTAAGCCCCGGAATCGGCACCCCAAACCAAAATCATAATGTACAGCAACCAGAGCGCGCCACTGTAATGATTATCATCATAATGCCAGTAACGCAGCGCCAGCATACCCCAGAAGAAAGGGATTATGGTCAGAATACCAAAGATCAGGCGCAGTACTTTTGACTGTCTCCAGACCCCAGCCGACGCCGGATAACCCAACACCAGCAGCAGGGCGACAAGCCACCAGCCCAGTGATGCCCAGAGCGATATCTCAACCATTGGCTGATGAATATTATGATGATACTCCGGTATCATCAGCAGCATAGCCGCCAGTAAAAAGCCGCACAGTACGGCAAGCCAGACACGCTGTGTCCGGGAGGTGAAACCGCTCAGTTGGCCCCATTCCCATGCAGCCAACATACAGACGGCCAGCGTTACAATCGCAAATCCCACCGGCGGCAGCAAAAAGAGCGCTGCGATAACAATGGGTATTAAAACCAACGCGGAAATCAGGCGATACTTCAGCAAAAGCTACCCCCATCAGGCTTTGTCGCTACCCGGCTCGGTGCCACCGAAACGACGTTCTCGATTGGCAAAAGCATGTAGCGCACCTTCAAAGTCTTGTTCATCGAAATCGGGCCAAAGAACATCAGTAAAGTAAAGTTCGGCATAGGCAATTTGCCAAAGTAAAAAGTTACTTATGCGATGTTCCCCACCAGTCCTAATTACTAAATCTACGGGAGCCAGTTCATGCATGCAGATTTGTTGGCTCAACGCCTCTTCATCAATCTGGTCGGGGCGCAGTAGCCCTTCCTGGACCTGAATGGCAAGTTGGCGAACCCCCTGGACGATATCCCAGCGCCCGCCATAATTCGCCGCGATATTTAGCGTCAGCCCGCTATTTTGGGCCGTTAACGCCTCCGCTTTACGAATACGTTCCTGCAAGCGCGTGTTGAAACGGCTTGTGTCGCCAATAATGCGTAAACGTACGTTATGCCGATGCAAACTCTTTACTTCGCTGTCCAGAGCCCACACAAACAATTCCATCAGCGCCGTAACTTCCTGCGCCGGACGATTCCAGTTTTCGCTGCTAAAGGCATACAGCGTCAGCGCATCGATCCCGTTATTGGCGGCAAATGACACCGCACGACGCACCGATTTTGCACCCGCTCTGTGTCCAAAGGCGCGGATTTTACCTTGCCTTTTCGCCCAGCGACCATTGCCGTCCATAATTATCGCAACATGACGGCAGCCATGAGCGGGCAAATTTTCGCTTATTGGTTGATTAGCAGACAACATAACGCGTTTTAGTCCCTGAAAAGGATTTAGCGGTACTCTGGAATACAAAAGTCTGTACGCAAAAAAGCCGTGTCAACCACGGCTTCACCTTACAGCCAGGCGTTAAACTGGCAATCGGGTGCGCAGACTATATCACTGAAGCCTAACGCTAACAAATAGCATGACTATTCGTGGCTGGATTGTCACCAGCTTGCGAAGCGCATCACTTGTTTTTGCGCCACTTCGCGAGCCCGCCTGTCCACTGCCAGCACATCGTCAATACTTTGCGGCTCACACAATGTCATCTGTTCCAGCACTGACAAATTCAGGGCGGCGATATCAGTAAAGCGAATCGATGATGCCAGGAATGCGGCAACAGTCACCTCGTTCGCCGCATTCAACGCCGTGGTCGCCGCCTGTCCTTCTGCAAATGCATCAATAGCCAGCTTAAGGCAAGGATAGCGATCATAATCGGGTGCGGCAAAACTCAACGAACTGAGTTTACAAAAATCGAGGGGATTCACACCTGAAGGCACACGACCAGGCCAGCCCATCGTATGGGCTATCGGCGTACGCATATCCGGTTCACCCAATTGTGAGAGCACGCTGCCATCCAGATAACGCACCATGGAGTGGATCACCGACTGCGGATGAATCAACACTTCCATCTGGCGAGCAGAGGCATTAAACAACCAGCGCGCTTCAATGTATTCCAGACCTTTATTCATCATGGTGGCAGAATCAACAGAGATTTTTCTCCCCATTGACCAGTTCGGATGCCGACATGCCTGCTCCGGCGTCATTGCAGCCAGTTCAGACAAAGGGGTTTCACGAAATGGGCCACCAGACCCGGTAAGCAAAATTGACGATACGCCATTTTGCTCTAAATCAGCGTAACCCAGGTTCTGCTGGATTGTTTCCGGTAAACTCTGAAAAATAGCGTTATGTTCGCTGTCCACTGGCAGAAGTTGCGCCCCGTTCTCCTGTACCGCCTCCATAAAGAGACGGCCGCAGGTCACCAGCGACTCTTTATTTGCCAGCAAAACCGTTTTACCCGCCCGGATCGCAGCAAGCGTCGGCACCAGTCCCGCAGCGCCGACAATCGCGGCCATCACCTGATCAACATCATCGAGGGCAGCCATCTCGCAGGCAGCCTGTTGACCGCTCATCACTTCAGTGCGGCTACCCTGCTGCTGCAAAATAATACGTAATTCGCGGGCAGCGGATTCGTCGTCCAGCACCGCAAAACGCGGTTTGAACTCCAGGCACTGCTCAGCCATACGGGTAACATTAGAACCAGCAACCAATGCTGCGACGGAAAAACGGTCGGGATTGTGGCGAACCACATCGAGCGTGCTGCAACCAATAGAACCTGTTGAGCCCAGAAGGGTTATATGCTTCATGAAACGCTCACAATATTGCGAGGAAAAAGCAAAACGCCGTCAGCAAAACCGCATTGCAGCTTTCTGGACGGCGTTTTCATGGACAGCAGAATCAGAACTGCATCAGTTCCGCTTCTTTATCTGCCAGGGCCGCATCAATTTTCTTGATTGCAGCATCGGTCAGTTTCTGTACATCGTCCTGCGAACGACGGTCATCATCTTCGCTGATTTCTTTGTCTTTCAGCAGCGCTTTCACTTTGTCGTTAGCGTCACGACGTACGTTACGTACGGAGACACGACCCTGCTCAGCTTCGCCACGAACCACTTTGATCAGGTCTTTACGACGCTCTTCCGTCAACGCTGGCAGCGGAACACGAATGTCAGAACCCGCAGAGCTTGGGTTCAGCCCAAGGTCGGAGGCCATGATCGCTTTTTCAACTGCCGGGCCCATAGAACGATCGAAGACGTTAATCTTCAGCGTGCGGGTATCTTCAACGGTAACCTGCGCCAGTTGACGCAGCGGGGTCGGCGTGCCGTAGTATTCGACGACAATGCCATCGAGCAGGCTTGGGGAAGCACGGCCAGTACGAATTTTGCTGATCTGGGTTTTGAACGCTTCTACGCATTTGTCCATGCGTACTTCAGCATCTTTTCTGATGTCGGTAATCACGTTACGGATCCTTGAAATCTTGTCTCGGGCAAACCATACGCCACAGGTGTGCTTAGTATAGTCTCGTTCGGTACAAGGCACCGTGAAAGATGCCTGCCACAATCGCTATCCCCTTCATACTCCAGGTTGCCTCTTTGTTGGCTACGCTTACCCACCCCTGTCACATACCTATCTATGCTCAGGGGATGTGTTCGCTTGCCGCCGCGATGCAGCCAGAATTATTTTGGGTCAAAATAATAAAGCGGAATCTTACCTTTATTTGTTGCCTACGGGAATTATTCCGTAATCAGAGTGCCTTCTTTTTCACCCATCACCACGCGACGCAGCGCGCCAGGTTTGTTCATATTGAAGACACGAATCGGCAATTTGTGATCGCGAGCCAGCGTAAACGCCGCCAGATCCATCACTTTCAGCTCTTTATCCAGCACTTCAGCGTAGGTCAGTTGTTCGTACATGGTCGCTGTCGGGTCTTTTGCTGGATCGGCGGTGAACACACCATCAACTTTGGTGGCTTTCAGCACGACGTCCGCTTCGATTTCAATACCACGCAGGCAAGCCGCCGAGTCGGTGGTAAAGAACGGGTTGCCGGTACCCGCCGCCAAAATCACAACACGGTTATTACGCAGCAGGCTGATAGCTTCAGCCCAGCTGTAATTATCACACACGCCATTCAGTGGAATAGCGGACATCAGGCGGGCGTTCACATAGGCGCGGTGAAGCGCATCGCGCATGGCCAGACCGTTCATTACAGTGGCCAGCATGCCCATGTGGTCGCCCACAACGCGGTTCATACCCGCTTTCGCCAGACCAGCACCACGGAACAGGTTACCGCCACCAATTACCACACCAACCTGAATACCCAGTTCCACCAGTTCTTTGATTTCCTGAGCCATACGATCCAGTATGCTTGCATCAATACCGAAGCCTTCCGAACCCTGAAGTGCTTCGCCACTCAACTTAAGCAGAATGCGTTTGTAGACGGGTTTTGCATTGGTAGCCATGTTTCTTTCCTGAGACTGTCAACGATTGAGATGAATTAATTCTGGCGACATTGTACGTCGCTTTTCAGCGCAACCACCATAAGGGTTGACTGAATTTACAAGATGGGTGCAAAAAGAAGCCGCCCTCAGGCGGCTTCATTTTTTATTAAGACTGCTTGGACATTGCAGCAACTTCTGCTGCGAAGTCAGTCTCAACTTTCTCGATACCTTCACCCACTTCGAAACGGATGAAGCTAGTCACGTCAGCATTGTGCTCTTTCAGCAGCTGAGCAACAGTTTTGCTTGGGTCCATAACGAAAGGCTGACCAGTCAGAGAAACTTCGCCGGTGAATTTCTTCATGCGGCCTTCAACCATTTTCTCTGCGATTTCTTTCGGCTTGCCAGACTGCATGGCGATGTCCAGCTGAACCTGGAACTCTTTCTCAACCACTTCAGCAGAAACGTCTTCTGGTTTAACGAACTCAGGTTTGCTTGCAGCGATGTGCATAGCCAGCTGTTTAACCAGCTCTTCATCAGCACCTTTAGCTGCAACCAGAACACCGATACGTGCACCGTGCAGGTAAGAACCCAGCACTTCGCCTTCCAGGGAAGCAACACGACGGATGTTGATGTTCTCACCGATTTTAGCAACCAGCGCTACACGTTCTTCTTCGAACTGTGCTTTCAGAACTTCAACGTCAGTGATTTTGCCTGCAACAGCTGCATCCAGAACTTTGTTAGCAAATGCCTGGAAACCGCCATCTTTCGCTACGAAGTCAGTCTGGCAGTTAACTTCCAGAATGATGGCGTAGTTGCCGTCAATCTTAGTGATGATCACGCCGTCAGCAGCAACGTTGCCTGCTTTCTTAGCGGCTTTGATCGCACCAGATTTACGCATGTTTTCGATTGCCAGTTCGATGTCGCCGTTTGCTTCAGTCAGCGCTTTTTTGCAATCCATCATGCCTGCGCCAGTACGTTCGCGCAGCTCTTTTACCAGGGATGCGGTAATTTCAGCCATTCTTTAATCCTCGGGAGAGATGACCTGCCCGGCTAGCGGCCAGACAGGTTTAAAAGTGAAAAAGGGGCCATAAAGTGGCCCCTATCCATACTCGGTACTAATAAGGGCTGGACCTTATTATTCAGCTTCTACGAAGCTTTCTTCCGCCTGAACAGCCAGATCCTGAGAACGGCCTTCACGTACGGTAGCAGCAACAGCATTCAGATACAGGCTAACTGCACGGATTGCGTCGTCGTTACCCGGGATAACGAAGTCAACACCGTCCGGATCGGAGTTGGTATCAACGATAGCAAATACCGGGATACCCAGGTTGTTTGCTTCTTTGATCGCGATGTGTTCGTGGTCAGCGTCGATAACGAACAGTGCGTCCGGCAGGCCGCCCATGTCTTTGATACCGCCCAGGCTGTTTTCCAGCTTGTCCAGTTCACGAGTACGCATCAGCGCTTCTTTCTTGGTCAGCTTGTCGAAAGTACCGTCCTGAGACTGAGTTTCCAGATCTTTCAGACGTTTGATGGACTGACGAACAGTTTTCCAGTTAGTCAGCATGCCGCCCAACCAGCGATGGTTCACGAAGAACTGATCGCAGTTGTTCGCTGCTTCTTTCACCGCTTCGCTTGCAGCGCGTTTGGTACCAACGAAAAGGATTTTGCCTTTACGAGAAGAGATCTTGTTCAGTTCAGCCAGAGCTTCGTTGAACATCGGTACAGTTTTCTCAAGGTTGATGATGTGAACTTTGTTACGCGCACCGAAGATGAAAGGCTTCATTTTCGGGTTCCAGTAACGGGTCTGGTGACCAAAGTGAACACCAGCCTTGAGCATGTCGCGCATGGAAACAGTTGCCATGATTAGAACCTCTATATAAAAGTTGGGGTTATGCCTCCACGTATCCCATATTACCGACCCCAAAGGGCACCCCGGAATATGTGTCGATACGTGTGTGTTATTTACACAAAGTGAGATTTGTCGACTTCGTTCCATTGAGGAACGTGAGTCCGGCGCGCTTTATACCACAAACAGCCCGGAGACTCCAGCCATTGTTAACGCGGGCGGCAAAACTGAACAGTGAATTTAGTGTGACAAGCACTCCAGACCACCAGGGTTACGCCTACGCGCCGCAGGTCACGACCCAAAAGGCGACATGCAGAATGATTCTCAATTTGGCACACCACGGGACAGACTGTTACCATTGACAGCACTTGAACTCATATTGTCGTGAAAAACCGGCACTGATGGACAGACTTAATGGCTATCTCAATTAAAACTCCCGAAGAAATCGAAAAAATGCGCGTTGCCGGTCGCCTTGCGGCTGAAGTACTGGAAATGATCGCGCCCTTCATCAAGCCTGGCGTTAGCACTGGCGAGCTGGATCGTATTTGCAACGACTATATCGTCAACGAGCAGCACGCCATTTCCGCCTGTCTCGGCTATCACGGCTTCCCGAAATCCGTATGTATCTCCATCAATGAGGTGGTTTGCCATGGTATTCCGGATGATGAAAAACAGCTGAAAGATGGCGATATCGTCAATATCGACGTTACCGTTATTAAAGATGAGTACCACGGCGACACCTCTAAAATGTTTATCGTCGGCAAGCCAACCATTCTCGGCGAACGTCTGTGTCGGGTCACGCAGGACAGCCTCTACCTGGCGCTGCGGATGGTTAAACCGGGTATCCGTCTGCGTGAACTGGGCGCGGCAATCCAGAAATACGTTGAAGGCGAAGGCTTTTCTGTGGTCCGTGAATATTGTGGCCACGGTATTGGCCGTGGTTTCCATGAAGAGCCGCAGGTTCTGCACTACGATGCAGATGACGGTGGCGTGGTGTTGCAGGCTGGCATGACCTTCACCATCGAACCGATGGTGAATGCGGGCGATTACCGTATCCGCACCATGAAGGACGGCTGGACGGTAAAAACCAAGGACCGCAGCCTGTCAGCGCAATATGAGCACACTATTGTTGTCACTGAGAGCGGCTGCGAGATCCTCACTCTTCGCAAAGATGACACCATCCCGGCCGTTATCACCGCTGAATAATCCTTTCCGACCTTCTCTCTCAACGGCCTCCCCTGAGGCCGTTTTTTTATCTCTTGTCTCTATCTCTCTGCCACATTTTTTATTTAGATCCTACCAACAAAAGAATTGACCCTACCAAAAACAAATCAAAATTTGACCTGTTTGGCAATTTTAATCCGTCCAAATAGCGAGCAATGCAATAAATCATTGATATAAAAGCGTTAAACACACAATAAATTAGAACGTGAGATCTACCACAGTTTCGATTCATTAAATTGGTAGTATCAACACCGAATTATTGGTTAGCCAATTTATGCTAAATAACAATAGAGTTAGTACAAAATGACAAACAAGATCATCATTGGTATAGACATTGGTACTACCGGAGTCCGTTCAGTTGCCTGGCGCTCAGGGGAAACGACTGCGCTGGCGATGGCCTCAACGGAATATCCTCTCTTTACCGATCAGACCGGGGTAGCAGAGCAGGACGCCAATACCCTCCTGCTCTCTACGCTCGCCGTCGTGAAACGCACCGTGACTGAACTGGGCAATGATGCAAAACAGATCCGGGGTGTGGCGATAAGTTCGGTTCTGCACAGTTTTCTTGCGGTCTCAGAAGAAGGTACGCCCCTGACGCGTCTGATGACCTGGGGTGATTCCCGCAGCCAGATCTATCTTGACGAAGTTAAAGCCCGGCTGGATACCGACAGCCTCTACCACCGCACCGGTTGCCCCATTCATCCGATGTACTCGCTGTTAAAAATGTACTGGCTGAAGAAAACCCATCCTGACGTTTTCGCCAAAGCGGCCTGGTTTGGCTCGATCAAAGATTTTGTCTTTCACCATTTCACGGGCAAACGCCGGGTTGACCGTTCGATTGCCAGCGGCAGTGGCTGCTACAACATTCAGACCCTGGAGTGGGATAAAGAGGTGCTGTGTCTGCTTGGCATTGATGAACAGAAAATGGTGCCGGTTGTCCCGACCACACATTTCGAATCGATGAGCGAAGCAGTATGCGAACGTATTGGCCTGCCGCACGTGGTACCGGTGGTCATCGGCGCAGGCGACGGCATGATGGCCAACATTGGCGTGGGCGCTATCCGCCCCGGGCAGATCAATATCACTATTGGAACCAGCGGAGCGATCCGCATGGCCTCGAAGGAACCGCGCACCGATACCAAACGCCGGACCTGGTGCTACAACGTGACGGACGATCGCTGGATGCTCGGTGGAGCAATCAACAACGGCGGTCTCTCGTTTCGCTGGGCGCGTGACAAGTTTGCTGAAACCGAACAGCGCGTGGCAGACAAACTGGGCCTAAACCCATACGCACTCCTTACCACCTATGCTGAAAAAGTTGCGGCCGGATCGGATGGGCTGGTAATCCTCCCCTTCTTTACCGGAGAACGCGCGCCCAACTGGAATGCCGATGCCCGTGGCACCATGCTCGGTCTGACGCTTAATCATGACAAACGGCATATCATCCGCGCGACCCTGGAGGGGATCTGTTACCGCATGCGCAGCGTGCTGGAGTCCCTTGAGGATCTCACCGGCAAAAGCGATGAAATTCGCGTCAGCGGCAGCTTCACCCATTCGCCGGTCTGGTTGCAAATCCTTGCCGATGTGATTGGCCGGGAGATTAACGTTCCCGATGTTGATGAAGGCGCCGCCTACGGCGCCGCGGTGATGGGGTTATATGCTCTTGGTGAACTGGAAAGCCTGGATAAAGCCAGCGATCTCATCGGCATTCGCAAAACCTACTATCCCAATGAAACCAATAAATGCGCCTATGACAGGCTATACAGCATTTATTTAAATACCTACTGGAATCTACAACAACAATTTAAAGACATCGCCCAATTCCAGAGAGAGCAATATTATTCCGCTTAAAGGAGTTTTTATTATGTCCGTAGTACTTACAACCTCAAGAGCATTTTCAAGTTGTCACGCAGCACAAAAAATATTGACTGACGCAGGGCATCAATTAAAAATGCTGACCCCGCAAAAACCGTTAAAAGCCGATGAACTTATTCATCAGGTTAAAGGCGTCAGCGCGATGCTCGCGGGTTTAGATGAAATTAACGCTGATGTTATCCGGGCGGCATCTCCGACGCTGAAAATCATTGCCCGAAACGGCGTTGGTTACGATAAAGTCGATTTAAACACGGCAAAAGAAAATAACATTCGCGTCACGATAACGCCAGGAGCAAACAGCCTTTCCGTCTGCGAACTGGCCTTTTCATTTATTACTGGATTATCCCGCCGTATTCATTTAATGGATAAGAGCGTACGTGAGAAATCCTGGCAACGCGTGTCGGGCATTGAGCTGCATGGCAAAACAATTGGGATCCTCGGTACGGGAGCAATCGGCCGTCACCTGGCCATCCGCTGCCAGTCGTTCGGCATGCGAGTGCTGGCTTATGATCTTTTCCCCTCTCAGGAATTGATAGAAAAATATGGCGTAGAGTACATCACCGATCTCAACGTTATCTACTCGCAGGCGGATTTTCTCTCTTTACACCTTCCTGCCAATAACGAAACCCGCCATATGATTAACCAGAGCACTATCGCTAAGATGAAAAAAGGCGCATTTATTATTAACACTGCCCGCGGCGAATTAATTGATGATGATGCATTGTATATCGCACTGAAGCAGGGATATCTCGGCGGTGCCGGATTAGATGCTTTTGTCGCTGAGCCTTTTTTAGACGAACGTTTTTTCGAACTGGAAAACGTTATATTAACGCCACACACCGGGGCATTTACCAAAGAAGCTGCCGATAAAACACTGATTATCGCCGCTGAAGAAATTGTCCGTGCGCTATCAGGAAAAGAGAACTTATTCCAGATTAACTAAATGCACTAAAAAATAAGAAAGATAAACCCTGCTGATTCTTGCAGTCAGGTTCCCTACATTCAAAAAACAGAGCAGAGAATATAATCTCACAGGAGAAAGTATGAAAGCGATTGTTTACCATGGCAGTAATGATATTTCACTGAATGACCTTCCGGTTCCGCAAATAAAAGAGAACGAAGTCTTAATTAAAGTGCATTATGCCGGCATCTGCGGTTCCGATTTAAATATCTACGTCGGTGCACATCCCCGCGCTAAAGCCCCACTGGTACCCGGACACGAATTCTCCGGAGTTATTGAAGAAGGCAACGGCCACTTTGCCAAAGGGGCCAAAGTCACGGTACGGCCGCTGATTTCCTGTGGGCACTGTTACGCCTGCGAAAGCGGTAACAGCCACGTGTGCGCCACCCTAAAACTCTATGGTATCGACACCGACGGCGGCATGGCCCAGTTCGTCAAAGTCCCGGCCGATGTCGTGCATGTGCTGCCGGATGAGATGCCGATGACCCTCGGTGCCTTCGTTGAACCACTGGCGGTCGGCGTCCATGCCATTAGCCGGGCAAAAATGAATGCCGGCGACAGCGTGGTGGTCTTTGGTACCGGCACCATCGGCTTTTGCGTGGCAAGCGTTGCCGCCACCTGCGGGGCAAAACAGGTGATCGTGGTGGAAACCAATCCTTACCGGCTGGCGCTGGCGCAGGAGGCAGGCTTTATCGGGCTTGATCCGACTGAAGATGACGTGGTCGCCCGTGTGCTGGAGCTCACCGACGGTAAAGGGGCGGACATTGCCTTCGACTGCGCCGCTCACCCGGTAGTTGCCGCGCTGCTGACCAAAGTCGTGCGCGTGCAGGGCACTATCGAGATTGTCGGCTCCTATAAAAAACCAGCGGAAGTCGCCCTGCTGGATATCGAATTCAAAGAGCTGAACATTGTTGGCACCCGCGTATACGTGAAACGGGACTTCGACACCGCCATCAAACTCATTCAGTCGGGTTTCCCCTACGAACGTCTTATCACCGTCTACCCGCCGGAAAAAGCCAAAGACGGATTTGATATCTGCCGCAATGGCGGCGACGTCATCAAAGTGATGTACCAGTTTGCCTGATTCATCTTACCCACAATAAAAGTACCCATGAGGATAATCTAATGAGAAATAACGTATTTGATCTGTCAGGGAAGAACGCCGTGATTACCGGTGGCTCACGCGGGCTCGGTAAATCATTTGCAGAATCGCTGGCAAGAGCAGGCGCCAATATCATCATTGTTGATGTCGTGCGCAATGAACAGACTGAAAAAGAGATCAGGGATTACGGGGTCAGCTGCGAAACGATCCCGTTCGATCTTGCCGATTTCGACCATTACGCTGAGCTGGTGGACACGGTTATCAGTAAATATAAGAAAATCGACATTCTGATCAACAATGCGGGGATCCAGCGCCGCCACCCTTCCGTTGATTTCCCAAAAGCCGACTGGGACCTGGTGCAAGCCATCAACCAGAACGCGGTCTTCTTCATGTGCCAGGCCTTTGGTCGCCACATGATTGAAAATGGCTACGGCAAAATCGTCAACATCGCCTCACTGCTCTCCTTCCAGGGCGGTTTCACCATTCCGGCATATACGGCGGCCAAATCTGCCGTGATGGGCTTCTCCAAATCGCTCTCTAACGAGTGGGCATCAAAAGGGGTGAATGTAAACTGCATCGCTCCCGGCTACATCGCCACCGAAATGAACACCGCATTGATGAATGACGAAGTCCGCAATCGTCAAATCATGGATCGCATTCCAGCTGGCCGCTGGGGGAACCCGCAAGATCTGGGCGGCGCTGCCGTGTTCCTCGCCTCATCCGCGTCGGACTATATAAACGGCCACGCGATCGTCGTGGACGGTGGCTGGATGGGCCGTTAATACACGTTCTCTTTACCTGGTCTACCCGCTCATCGCACAACGATGAGCGGGGGATACGGAAATAAAAAGATGAGCCGCGCCATCAAGGCGTTTTTTACGTGGACCACGCGGCGCGTTTTACTAATTAAAATAATTCAGGGAGACGGGTTATGCCCCTCTTATATGTTGCTTTAGGCGTTGCTTTACTTCTGTTCTTAATGCTGCGACTGAAAATTCACTGTTTCGTTGCATTGATCCTGGTTGCCCTGTTCGTGGGGTTAATTCAGGGCATGAGCGTATTAGGCGTGCTCGGTTCGATTAAGTCCGGCGTTGGCGGCACGCTCAGTAACCTGGCGCTAATTATGGGCTTCGGCGCAATGCTGGGGAAATTACTCGGCGACAGCGGCGGTGCGCAGCGTATCGCGATGACGCTGGTTGATAAATTTGGCGAGAAAAATATCCAGCTGGCGGTTGCCGCAACCGGGTTTATCGTCGGATTCGCTTTGTTCTTCGAAGTCGGCATTATTCTGCTGATGCCGCTGGTCATCACCCTGGCATTACGCTTGCGAATCTCCTTATTGTACGTCGGCATCCCGATGGCGGCCGCCATCTCGGTCACGCACTGCTTCCTGCCGCCGCACCCAGGCCCAACCGCCATTGCCAACATCTTTAATGCCGATATGGGCAAGACGCTGATCTATGGTGTGATTATTGCCATTCCCAGCATCATTATTTCCGGTATTTTCTTCGCCCGCATTCCCTATATTCGCCGCATGAACCCGGAAATCCATATGGGATTCGCCAACCGTGAATTCAGCGAAAGTGAAATGCCAGGCTTTGGCGTCAGCGTTTTCACTGCGCTGATTCCGGTTATTTTGATGGCGTTGCGGGCGATTCTGGAGATGACCCTGACCAAAGGCCACCCGATTCTGCCCTACGCGGAGTTCTTCGGCGATCCGGTGGTCGCCACGCTGATTGCCGCCATCGTCGCGCTGTACACCTTCGGCTATAAGCGCGGTAAAACCGTCAGTGAAATTACCACCAGCATCGAATCCTCCGCCAAATTAATCGCCATGATGCTGTTGATCATCGGGGCTGGCGGCGCATTTAAACAGGTATTGATCGACAGCGGCGTGAAAGATTATATCGCCAGCAACATGCATGCCTTCTCCTTCTCGCCGATCCTGCTGGCATGGATTATCGCCGTGATCCTGCGCCTCGCTCTGGGCTCCGCAACGGTAACGGCACTGACCACCGGCGGCATCGTCTTCCCATTGATTCAGGCAACCGGCGTCAGTCCAGAATTGATGGTGCTCGCCGTCGGTTCCGGCAGCGTGTTCTTCTCGCACGTTAACGACCCCGGCTTCTGGATGATCAAAGAGTATTTCAACTTGTCCGTGGTAGATACGCTGAAATCCTGGTCCGTACTCGAAACCATCATTTCGATCTGCGGCCTGCTGGGTTGCCTGGCGATTAACGCCTTTATCTGACCCGGTAATTTATTAACGTGAAACAAACAGGTGTTGTTATGAAAAACTGGAAAACAAGCGCGGAAGCCATTTTATCCGCAGGTCCGGTCGTCCCGGTCATCGTCATTAAAGAGTTAACGGATGCCGTCCCGCTGGCAAAAGCATTGATTGCCGGCGGCGTGCGAACCCTCGAAGTCACGCTGCGCACCCCTTGCGCCATTGACGCCATCAAAACGATTATGGCCGAAGTGCCGCAAGCCATCGTGGGGGCAGGAACCGTTACAACTGTCGAACAATTTCGCCAGGTCTCGGCGCTGGGGGTAGAATTTATCATCACCCCAGGGCTTACCACGTCTCTGCTAAAAGAGGCGGTGGCCGGCGATATTCCTGTTATCCCGGGTATTGCAACCCTGGGCGAATTAATGACGGGGGCAGAAGCCGGACTGACCTGCTTTAAATTCTTCCCGGCAGAAATTAACGGCGGAGTGGGGGCCCTTAAGGCTTTTGGCGGCCCGATGCCTGACGTGAAGTTTTGCCCCACCGGGGGCATCAGCCCTAAAAATTACCGCGATTACCTGGCGCTGAATAACGTGCTCTGCGTCGGCGGCTCCTGGTTTGTGCCTACCGATGCCATCGAGAAAGGCGACTTCGCCACCATTACGCGTCTTGCCAGAGAGGCGGTTGAAGGCGCAGCCTGATTCATTTCGCCAATGAAATTTGTCTGACCTTACGCGCAACAGAATATCTGTTGCGCGTTTTCATTTATATTAAAACCCGACATTAAATCATTCATATTCTCATCTGAGGTTTTTACGTCGGGATTAATATGCATAATTAATAAATCATGTATCTCTCACCATTATTATTTTATGCCACGCATATTAAATAATGTCGTTGTATGCTACTTTTTTTACCCATCAGGTTCACCCTTTTGCAAATCCCGGCGTGATTTAATCCGTAATTGATCCGCAGATGACAATGCCAACTCCGCCTCCGCCATGCCTGTTAACGCTGGCCTGGGACGAGAACTGACAGCCATGGGGCAACAGTGCGCGGCTTGACGTTTTAATGGAATCTGCTGATAATCGAGGAAAAACAGGATTAAATTACATGGCTGATAAACGTTTATATAAAGAAATTGCAACAGCAATAAAACAACAATTATCAGATGGCGTTTATAAGCCCGGTGATAAATTACCTACGGAAAGAGCGCTTTCCGAGTCTTTTGGCGTGGGCCGTGCTGTTATCAGGGAAGCAATGATTTTATTGGAAGCTGAAGGCTTTATCGATATACGCAAAAGCTCAGGCGTCTACGTTTTAAAAACCGAAACGATTATTAACTCATTCCTTGAAGGTAAAGCCGGTCCGTTTGAGCTGCTACAGGCTCGCCAGTTGATTGAGTCCAGCATTACCGCGTTCGCCGCCACGCAGATTGTGAAAAGCGATCTGGCCCGGCTGTATGAAATTCTCGAACAGGAAAAAAACCTGCTCGATGCGCCGCCGGATCAGGCCCTGGATGCCCTCTTCCATTGCACCATCGCCGCCTCCACGCAAAATGCCGTGCTGACTGAAATCGTGCGTTATATCTGGGATGTCCGCAGCCGTGACCCACTCTGGCAGATGTTGAGCAAAGAGTCCGACCAGGGAGAATACAGCCGCAAAGGCTACGCCGAGCATCAGGAAATCGTGGCCGCCCTGCAACGTAAAGATCCCGTCGCCTCCCGCCAGAGCATGTGGCAGCACCTGGAAAACATCAAACAGCGCGTCACCCGCCAGCTGGAGTGCAACGAACAGCCCACGTTCGACCGCTTTTTGTTTGAATCGATTCCACTGGAGCTCAAGCAGGACAAGTCATAAAACCATCTTCCCTCCGCTCGCTTCATTGATCCTGGCGAGCGGCTTTTCTTTCTCCCCCGCGCCTGGCGTCATACAGATATACCCAAAATAATTCGAGTTGCATCGAGGCGGCAAGCGAAGACATCCCCATGAGCATAGATAACTATGTAATTGGGGTGGATAAGCGCAGCCAACAAAGAAGCAGCTTGAAGTATGACGGGTATAAACGTCTTTTCATTTCCTGTTATCTCTTTTAACTTGTCTGAACAGACGTATGTCTTACTCTTTATTCACTATTATTTATCCGTACCTTGTCCGCACCGGCAAAAATTTCACGGCCAGTGGCACGGTTCGCTGTCCATATGATTAGGGTGGCCTGTCATGAGCAATACAGTATCTGAACAATTTGTCAGCACGGTAAAACCCACCCTTCCCGGTCAGCCCGAGTACCCTGGCAGCTGGCCGCAGAGTGAACTGACCTGCACGACGATTAAAGCCCGCATCGACCGCTTTCAGCAGTGGCTGGCGCAAGTCTTTGATGCCGGGCTCTCCGCCGAACAACTTATTGAGGCGCGCACTGAATTTATCGACCAGCTGTTACAGCGTCTGTGGCTGGAGTATGGTTTTGGTGAGCAGAGTGACGCGGCGCTGGTCGCGGTTGGCGGCTACGGTCGCGGTGAGCTGCACCCTCTTTCCGACATCGATTTACTTATCTTAAGCCGGGCCAAATTATCCGATGAGCGCGCACAAAAAATTGGCGAACTGCTGACCCTGCTGTGGGATGTCAAACTGGAAGTGGGCCACAGTGTCCGCACCCTGGATGAATGCCTGCAAGAAGGGCTCTCCGATTTAACCGTTGCCACCAACCTGATTGAATCGCGCCTGCTGATTGGCGATGTCGCCCTGTTTCTGGAACTACAAAAACACATTTTCAGTGAAAAATTTTGGCCTTCTGAGAAATTTTTCCCGGCGAAAGTTACTGAACAGAACGAACGTCACCAGCGCTATCACGGCACCAGCTATAACCTTGAACCGGACATCAAAAGCAGCCCTGGCGGCCTGCGAGATATCCACACTCTGCAATGGGTGGCCCGCCGCCATTTTGGCGCAACATCGCTGGATGAGATGGTGGGATTTGGCTTTTTAACCGAAGCCGAGCGTAATGAGCTGAATGAATGTCTGCATCTGCTCTGGCGGATCCGCTTCGCCCTGCATCTCGAAGTCAGCCGCTACGACAACCGGCTGCTGTTCGATCGCCAGTTAAGCGTGGCCCAGCGCCTGAATTATGTCGGTGAAGGCAACCAGCCTGTCGAACATATGATGAAGGATTTCTACCGGGTTACCCGTCGCGTGACCGAGCTTAATCAGATGCTGCTGCAACTGTTTGATGAAGCCATCCTCGCGCTGACCACCGATGAAAAACCACGGGCGATTGACGATGAATTCCAGTTACGCGGCACACTGATAGATTTACGTGATGAGATGCTGTTTATCCGCGAGCCGCAGGCCATTTTGCGCATGTTCTATATTATGGTTCGCAACAGCAGCATCACCGGGATCTACTCGACAACGCTACGCCATCTGCGCCATGCCCGTCGTCATCTGACGCAGCCGTTATGTTACATTCCGGAAGCCCGTTCAATTTTCTTAAGCCTCCTGCGCCACCCCGGCGCGGTTAAGCGTGGGCTGCTGCCGATGCATCGCCACAGCGTACTGTGGGCCTATATGCCACAATGGTCGCATATTGTCGGTCAGATGCAGTTTGACCTCTTTCACGCCTATACCGTCGATGAACACACCATCCGCGTGATGCTCAAACTGGAAAGTTTTGCTCAGGAAGAGACGCGCCAGCGCCATCCGCTTTGCGTTGATCTGTGGCCGCGGCTGACCCATCCTGAGCTGATTTTGATTGCCGCTCTGTTCCATGATATCGCCAAAGGTCGCGGCGGCGACCACTCGGTGCTCGGTGCCCAGGATGTGCTGAAATTTGCCGAGCTACACGGGCTTAACTCGCGGGAAACACAACTGGTTGCCTGGCTTGTGCGTAACCACCTGCTGATGTCAGTCACCGCTCAGCGTCGTGATATTCAGGATCCGGAAGTGATCAAGCAGTTCGCCGAAGAGGTACAAACGGAAAACCGTCTGCGTTTTCTGGTCTGTCTGACCGTCGCCGATATCTGCGCCACCAACGAAACTCTGTGGAACAGCTGGAAGCAGAGCCTGCTACGCGAGCTCTATTTCGCTACCGAGAAACAGTTGCGTCGTGGCATGCAAAATACCCCGGATATGCGCGAGCGTGTGCGCCATCACCAGTTGCAGGCGCTGGCTTTACTGCGTATGGACAACATCGATGAGGAAAAACTTCACCAGATTTGGGCCCGTTGTCGTGCCAACTATTTTGTACGTCATAGCCCAAATCAGCTCGCCTGGCACGCGCGCCATCTGCTGGAACACGATCTGAGCAAACCGCTCATTTTACTCAGCCCCCAGGCAACACGCGGCGGAACGGAGATTTTTATCTGGAGTCCTGACCGGCCCTATCTGTTTGCCGCCGTCTGCGCTGAGCTTGACCGGCGCAATCTGAGCGTACATGACGCCCAGATTTTCACCACCCGCGATGGGATGGCGATGGACACCTTTATTGTCCTTGAGCCTGATGGCAGCCCACTCTCGGCCGACAGGCATGAAGCAACCAGTTTTGGCCTGGAGCAAGCGATTACCCAGCACTCCTGGCAGCCGCCGCAACCCCGCCGTCAGCCAGCAAAATTACGTCACTTTAATGTTGATACCGAGGTTAATTTCCTGCCCACCCACACGGACAGAAGAACCTTCCTCGAACTTATTGCACTCGACCAGCCAGGATTACTGGCGCGTGTCGGCAAGGTGTTTGCCGACCTTGGCATTTCGCTCCACGGGGCGAGAATTACGACAATTGGTGAGCGAGTAGAAGATTTATTTATAATCGCAACAGCCGACCGGCGTGGCCTTAATAATGAGCTGCAAAGAGAGGTGCAACAACGGTTGACAGAGGCCCTCAATCCAAACGATAAAGGGTAACGTTTTTTTTTACATAGATGGAAAGAGTCATAATGCAGCAGTTACAGAACGTTATTGAGGCCGCTTTCGAGCGTCGCGCAGAGATCACCCCGGCAAACGTAGATACCGTTACCCGCGAAGCGGTTAATCAGGTCATTTCCCTGTTGGATTCAGGCGCACTGCGCGTCGCTGAGAAAATTGACGGCCAGTGGGTCACCCACCAGTGGCTGAAGAAAGCCGTTCTGCTGTCGTTCCGCATTAACGATAATCAGGTTATCGACGGTGCGGAAAGCCGCTACTTCGATAAAGTGCCGATGAAATTCGCTAACTACGACGAAGCACGCTTCCAGAAAGAAGGTTTCCGCGTCGTGCCGCCAGCGGCAGTACGCCAGGGTGCATTTATCGCCCGTAATACCGTGCTGATGCCGTCCTATGTCAACATTGGCGCTTATGTCGATGAAGGCACAATGGTCGACACCTGGGCGACAGTCGGCTCCTGTGCGCAAATCGGTAAAAACGTTCACCTGTCCGGTGGCGTTGGTATCGGCGGCGTTCTTGAGCCATTGCAGGCCAACCCGACTATCATTGAAGATAACTGCTTTATCGGCGCACGTTCTGAAGTTGTGGAAGGCGTGATTGTCGAAGAGGGTTCCGTTATCTCTATGGGCGTCTACATCGGCCAGAGTACCCGTATTTACGATCGTGAAACCGGTGAAGTGCACTACGGTCGCGTACCTGCGGGCTCCGTTGTCGTTTCCGGCAACCTGCCTTCAAAAGACGGTAAATACAGCCTGTACTGTGCTGTAATCGTTAAGAAAGTCGATGCAAAAACCCGTGGCAAAGTTGGGATCAACGAACTGCTTCGTACCATCGATTAAGTCATACCCTCTCCCAATTCGGGAGAGGGTGATATATCCCGCCTTTTTGCTATTTTGAGGTGGCGAAATTAGATTTTTTCGTTAATTATTCATAGGTTATGTTGAGCTTAAGGGTACCGCTATGTACGATAATCTGAAAAGTTTAGGCATTACCAATCCTGATGAAATTGACCGTTACAGCCTCCGCCAGGAAGCGAATAACGACATCCTGAAAATCTATTTTCACAAGGACAAAGGCGAGTTTTTTGCCAAAAGCGTAAAGTTTAAATACCCTCGTCAGCGTAAGACGGTGGTTGCCGATGGTGTGGGTCAGGGTTATAAAGAAGTGCAGGAGATCAGTCCAAATCTGCGCTATGTTATTGATGAACTTGACCAAATCTGCCAACGCGATCGCACGGATATTGATTTAAAACGCAAGATCCTTGACGATCTCCGTCACCTTGAAAGCGTGGTTGCCAATAAGATCAATGAAATTGAATCTGACCTGGAAAAACTCACGCGCAATAAATGATGGCGATGGGTGCGGTCTGATGCCCGCCCCCCAATCCTCTCCCGGTGGGAGAGGGAGAAAACATTAAAAACGGCAACCCTGAGGTTGCCGTTTTGCTTTTTATCTAGCGCTGTTCATCCAGCTGCAGCGCCACGTACAGCAGCAGCCTGTCATCGAAATTCCCCAGATCCAGCCCGGTTAACTCAGAAATACGATTAAGACGATATTCCAGCGTATTACGGTGAATAAAGAGCGCTTTTGACGTCGCCAGCGGCTGAACATTATGGCGGAACCACGCCGACAGGGTTCTGCGCAACAGACCGTTGTTATCCATTGCTTTAAGGCGTTGTAGAGGACGGGAGAGTTCGTTGGCCTGCCAGCCGCCACGCAGACTGTCAAGCAGCACCGGTAGCATCAAATCCTGATAGAAATAGCTACGGCTTTCCGGCATGCGCTGTTTACCCACCATCATGGTGGTACGCGCCGTGCGGTAAGAGCGGGCAATGCTGCCAGGTCCAGTGAAGTAATTACCCAGCGCCACACGAAAACGCAGCTGGCCATTCTCTTTCATGCGCTGAATCAGTTGTTCGACCCGTTTGCGATGATCTTCAGCATCCCAACGGCCAAACTGGTTCAGCGCAGGTTTCAGCACCACCATCTCGGTCAGGGAAACAATCGCAATCAGGTTGTTTCTTTCCGGAGTGGTCAGGGCATTTTGCAGTTGCTGGAGCTCCGCCATGGCGCTGTCGACACCCAACTGACCGCTGTCCACTTCAACCACCGCCACCACACGCGGCTGGTTCAGGTCGATACCTAAACGCTGAGCCCATTCGGTAAGTGCCGGCGTATGTTCTTCAGCCTGGATAAGGTTCATCACCAGCTCTTCGCGCAGGCGACTATCCTGCGCCAGCAGGTGCATCAGACGGGATTGTTCCAGCATCATCTCGGCGGTCATGCACACCAGCTCGCCGTATTTGCGCAACGTCTCCGGCTCGCCGGTCAGACCGATAACCCCCACAATCTCGCCTTCCAGACGCAATGGCAGGTTGATCCCCTGACGGACGCCATGCAGATGGCGCGCCACCGCATCGTCGATATCCACCACGCGCCCCTGCGCCAGCACAAGCAGTGCACCTTCGTGCAATTCACCAATTCGTTCGCGATCTCCGCTACCAATAATCCGGCCACGTGCATCCATCACGTTAATGTTTGTATCGATGATGCGCATAGTGCGCGCCACGATATCCTGTGCCATTTTAGTATCAAGATGCCAGCCAGCCATGTAACCCTCCCGTGAACAGAGCACAAGCATATGGCAGAAAATTATGCCATGCACTGTGCATATGCACAAAGCAAAGATTAGAAGTGTGGAGTTGTGGAAGGCCTCACAAAATCTGAGGGAAGCCCTCCCCTCCCGAGCGGGAGAAGAGGGTTATTACGGGTTATTGCATGAGCAGATAGAGCGAAGAATCACCACGCTGGATATTCAGAGCCAGCACTGAAGGTTTACTGTCGAGAATTTTGCGCAACTCGCCCAGATTTTTCACCGGCTGTTGGTTCGCGCCAATCACCACATCCCCTTTCTTCAGCCCAATGCGGGCCGCAGGCGTATTGGCTTTAACATCGTTAACCGCCACACCCTCATCTTTGCCTTTGTTGCTCATCTCAGCGCCTTCAATCCCGCTGAAGACCGTCGCTGTTTCAGCTGGAGTCTGGCTACCCTGTTGCAGCTCAAGACTTACATTCACCGGTTTGCCCTCACGCACCAGACCCAGTTGTACTTTGCTGCCAATCGGCATGGAACCCACTTCCGCACGTAATGCGGCGAAGCTGCTGATGGGTTTGCCATTCAACGAAGTAATCACATCCCCGGCCTTCACGCCCGCTTTCGCGGCAGCAGAATTCGCCATCACCTGGCTAACAAAGGCACCACGTTGCGCATCGACTTTCATGGCTTTCGCCAGTTCGGAGTTCAGCTCAGTGCCCATAATTCCCAGCTCACCACGACGTACCTGGCCGTACTGCACCATTTGCGCGGTCAGGTTTTTCACCATATTGCTGGGGATCGCGAAACCAATACCGATGTTGCCGCCGTCCGGCGCCAGAATAGCGGTGTTAATCCCGATAAGCTCACCGTTGAGGTTAACCAATGCGCCGCCGGAGTTGCCACGGTTAATGGCCGCATCCGTCTGAATGAAGTTCTCGTAGTTTTCCGCATTCAGGCCGCTACGACCCAGCGCAGAAACAATCCCCGAAGTGACGGTTTCACCCAGGCCGAACGGGTTACCAATGGCCACGGTATAATCACCCACGCGCAGGGCATCAGAATCTGCCAGTTGGATCGCGGTCAGGTTTTTTGGCTCCTGAATCTGAATCAATGCGATATCAGAGCGCGGGTCTTTACCTACCACTTTCGCATCAAACTTACGTCCGTCACTGAGCTGAACTTTGATGGTCGTGGCGTTATCGACAACGTGATTGTTGGTGACGACATAACCTTTAGCAGAGTCAATGATGACACCGGAACCCAGCGCCATAAATTTCTGCTGCTGGCCGCCGCCCTGGCTTCCACCCTGACCGCCCCCCTGGCAAAATGGTGAGCTCTGGAACGGAGAACCTTCCTGGCAGAACGGGGAATCATCGCCAAAGAATTGCTGGAAATTACGTGGCATACGTGGCGTGATCACCGTCGTACTGCCTTCAACGTTAATGCTGACCACGGATGGCATCACTTTTTCGAGCATCGGGGCCAGACTTGGAAGTTGCTGCTGTGACGTTGCTGATGACGCAGTCTCAGCCGCCATGGAAGATAACGGGGTCAGTGCCAGACCTAAACTCAGTGCCAGTGCACTCATTGCTAATGTCGTTTTTTTCATGTCTCAATCTCTTTACTGATTACGCATAACGGCTGTGTATGTGGTTCTCAGAGTCGTTTTATAACGTGAAGTTCCGGGATTAAGTTTTTGGAAAAAGTAAAAAATTATTGTCTCTCTTTACAATTCCCGACTCATTATTCCACCGCCATCAGGCGGCGGTATTCATCCCATGCATACAAATCTGTCATTCCGCTGATATAGTCCTGGATTAAACGACAGCGGTGATAATATTCCATCACCGGGTAATCAGCCGCCTCCGGGGATAATTTACTCACCGCCTCAACATAGGCCAGCCGATGGCGGGTTGACAGTTTTTGCAGCAGCCGGGATTCAATCGGTAAACGCCGCACCCTGTCTTTTTCCACCAGCAGTGAAAAATCCTCAAGGGATAATTGCAGCAACGGCCGATAGATCTCCAGCAGTCCGCTAATAACACGGTATCCCTGCAATTCCAGCTGTTCCACATCGGGATGGCTGAACACTTCTTTTATGGCGACGTTTTTATATAATTCAAGGAGCTGACTGTAGTCACTGTCGTCTTCAAGCAGAGCGTGGTTGAATTCTCCGCTGTATATTTGCGGTAAGTTTTCGATAAAGCGTTGCGCTGCATAGGGCACCAGTTTATTTAATGTATTAACCCGTAAATACATAAAGAACTGATCTTCAGCACTGCGACTGAGGGTATTCGCGCGGGATTTATCCCAGGCATTTTCCACCACCTGAGAAAAGAGCGACCCTTTGCTATGTTCGCCCCAGGCATCATACAGATGCTGGTAAAGCTGCTCGGCAGAAAAAATACGTTTCTCCACCGCATCCTCAAGGTCAGCCACGCAATAGGAAATATCATCAGCCGCTTCCATAATCCAGGTCAATGGAAAGCGACTGTAAGTATCGAGGTCTAATTCTTTACGTAAGCGTTCGACATAAGCCTCTTCGGAAAAATAGAAGCCGGGCTTTTTCATTAAATAGCTGTGCGAAGCGGGGGTTTCCCCTGTCCACC
Source organism: Phytobacter sp. V91 (assembly GCF_965644225.1). Classification (NCBI taxonomy): domain Bacteria; kingdom Pseudomonadati; phylum Pseudomonadota; class Gammaproteobacteria; order Enterobacterales; family Enterobacteriaceae; genus Phytobacter; species Phytobacter sp. V91. The sequence continues at coordinate 51,076 of NZ_CBFFRJ010000002.1, forward strand.
ATGCCGGACGGGTGTATTTCAGAATACAACCAACCTGCGCCCAGGTCAGGTTCATGCGCATTAGCGTATGCACTAAACGGATCCCCTGCGCATTACCTTCAAAATGGCTTAAATCCTGCCGCACCTTACAACGCAGCGCATTCAGACTCTCTTCGCCTGCACGCAGGCGCAGCGTCGCGACCTCGCAACGATCATCGGTTAAGGGCTGACTTAGCGCATCGTCCGGCGCCAGGCGCTGGCGGAACCAGTCATTAATCGCCGCCTCACCAAAATGACCAAATGGCGGATTACCGATGTCATGCATCAGACACGCCATCTCGACAATGCTTTCAAACGGCCCGGTCAGCTCATCCAGCCCGTAGGTTTCAAGCAGGCGCATCTCTTTCAGGCGACTCAGAATTTCTTTGGCGATATAGCGACCGACCTGCTGCACCTCCAGAGAATGGGTCAGACGCGTACGCACCGCCGCGTTACGCTCAAGAGGGAAGACCTGGGTCTTTTGTTGCAGGCGACGGATCGCTGCTGAATTGATGATTCGCCCACGATCGCTTTCGAAAATGCGCAGAATTTCACGTTCAGTTATCGCACCAGTGGGTGAGCGAAAACGACGGTGCCAGTTTATTTTTTTTCGAAAATCGATCTCAGCCATTTCCTCTCCTGTTTGCGAGACGTCACGGGATGTCATGCAATTCTGTATGCCATGATAGACTATGCCCTGTAAACGTAATCCTGTCTTATCACTTTAGCGAGTATCTCCATGAAAATTGGTATTATTGGTGCAATGGAAGAAGAAGTTACGCTGCTGCGTGACAAAATCGACAACCGTCAGACCCTGACCATTGGCGGCAGTGAAATTTACACCGGTACGCTGAATGGTACAGACGTTGCCCTGCTGAAATCCGGCATTGGTAAAGTGGCCGCCGCCATGGGCGCCACGCTGCTGCTGGAACGCTGCAAGCCGGACGTGATTATCAATACCGGTTCTGCTGGCGGGCTGGCCGCCACCCTGAAAGTGGGTGATATCGTGGTGTCTGATGAAGCGCGCTACCACGACGCGGATGTTACGGCCTTTGGCTACGAATTCGGCCAACTCCCGGGCTGCCCGGCAGGCTTTAAAGCGGATGAAAAACTGGTGGCGGCGGCAGAGGCCTGCATCAAAGAGCTTAACCTGAACGCCGTTCGTGGCCTGATTGTCAGCGGTGATGCCTTTATCAACGGCTCCGTTGGCCTTGCAAAAATTCGCCATAATTTCCCGCAGGCGGCGGCGGTAGAAATGGAAGCGACCGCAATTGCCCATGTCTGTTACAACTTTGGCGTTCCTTTTGTGGTTGTGCGAGCTATTTCTGACGTTGCCGATCAGCAGTCACACCTGAGCTTTGACGAGTTCCTGGTGGTCGCTGCGAAACAGTCCAGCCTGATGGTTGAAACACTGGTGCAGAATCTGACCCGTGGCTAAGTTCTTATTCAGGGCGCTGGCCGCCCTGTCTCTTCTTTCTTGTACGTGGCTGCATGCCGCCCCGCGCGTTATTTCACTCTCGCCCGGCAACACCGAGCTGGCCTTCGCCGCAGGGATCACGCCTGTTGGGGTGAGCAGCTATTCCGATTACCCCGCCGAAGCTGCCCAAATTGAACAGGTTGCCACCTGGCAAGGGATGAATGTTGAGCGCATTGTGGCCTTAAAACCTGATGTGGTGCTCGCCTGGCGTGGCGGCAATGCCGAACGGCAGGTTGATCAGCTGAGGCGACTGGGTATCAAGGTAATGTGGATAGATGCGGTCACCATCGAACAGGTCGCCGAATCACTGGACCAGCTGGCGCAGTACAGCCCACAGCCGGAGAAGGCCAGACAGGCCGCCACTCAGCTTCTCGCCCAATATCATGCGCTAAAAAATCGCTATGCAGACCAGGCGAAGAAACGCGTATTTCTGCAATTTGGCGGGGAACCGCTGTTCACCAGCGGTAAAGGCTCCCTGCAAAATGAAGTCCTGGAGCTGTGCGGGGGAGAAAATATCTTTGCCGCCAGCCGGGTTCCCTGGCCCCAGGTCAGCCGCGAACAGGTACTGGCGCGTCAGCCGCAGGCCATTGTGGTAGCAGGAGATGCGAGCGAGATCCCTAAAATCGAACAATTCTGGCACAAACAGCTCGATATTCCGGTGATTGGGCTAACCAGCGACTGGTTTGAACGCGCCAGCCCGCGTATTATCCTCGCCGCTCAACAACTCTGCTCTGCCCTTGCGCAGGTGAAATAACCGGGGATTGAACCATGCTTGTCTACTGGCTGGATATTATCGGCACCGCTGTTTTTGCCATATCAGGTGTGTTACTTGCCGGAAAACTCCGGATGGATCCCTTTGGTGTACTGGTGCTCGGGGTGGTAACCGCAGTGGGCGGCGGTACGTTACGTGATATGGCGCTGGCTCACGGGCCGGTCTTCTGGGTGCAGGATCCCACCGACCTGGTGGTGGCAATGGTCACCTGCATGCTGACAATTTTACTGGTACGTCAACCACGACGCTTACCCAAATGGGTTCTGCCCGTACTGGATGCGGTTGGACTCGCCGTGTTTGTCGGTATCGGGGTTAACAAAGCTTTTATCGCCGGCACCGGGCCTTTAGTGGCAATTTGTATGGGCGTTTTAACCGGGGTTGGCGGCGGGATTATTCGTGATGTACTGGCCCGTGAAGTGCCGATGATCCTGCGCACCGAGATCTATGCCACCGCCTGTATTGCCGGTGGGATTGTTCATGCCACCGCATATTATGCCTTCGACATGCCGCTGGAAGCCGCCAGTATGCTCGGGATGGTGGTGACGCTCGTTATTCGCCTGGCCGCCATTCGCTGGCATCTGAAGCTGCCGACCTTTGCGCTTGATGAGAATGGCAGATAGCAAAAAGCCGTGTCAGTGAATGACACGGCTTTTTTGTTACAGCAGATCAGACGCTGAAAGAAGAACCGCAGCCGCAGGTGCTGGTCGCATTCGGGTTGGTCACCACGAAGCGAGAACCTTCAAGGCCTTCGGTGTAATCGACAGAACCACCAACCAGATATTGCAGGCTCATCGGATCAACAACCAGACCCACGCCCTGTTTCTCGATAGTCATGTCGCCATCATTGATTTGGTCATCAAAGGTGAAACCATACTGGAAGCCGCTACACCCACCGCCGGTGATGTAGACACGCAGTTTCAGGTTTGGATTTTCTTCATCTGCGATCAGATTTTTTACTTTGCTGGCGGCTGCATCAGTAAACTGCAACGGCACCACTACGTCATCACTCATCTTTTGCTCCCATTCATACTGCGATCTGGGCAAATAATGACCCGATCTTTTCGGCTATTATCCATCACACACTCCAATCCTTCAAGTCCTCTCCCCCAGCCTTGTCTATCCTTTCCGTGCGCAAAACTTTTATAACAATCGCCGGATCCCTTAGAATGGCTGCCACTTTCGAAAATTCACCAGGAACGATTTCATGAGTAAGTCAGAAAACCTCTACAGCGCCGCCCTTAAGCTTATCCCCGGAGGCGTGAACTCTCCGGTTCGCGCCTTCACGGGTGTGGGCGGTACGCCGCTGTTTATTGAGCGTGCTGACGGCGCTTATCTGTATGACGCCGATGGCAACGCTTATATTGACTATGTCGGCTCCTGGGGCCCGATGGTGCTGGGCCATAACCATCCGGTTATTCGCGATGCGGTCATCGAAGCCGTTCAGCGTGGCCTGAGCTTTGGCGCACCGACCGAAATGGAAGTCAAAATGGCGGAGCTGGTGACAAAACTGGTACCGTCAATGGACATGGTGCGCATGGTGAACTCAGGTACCGAAGCCACCATGAGCGCAATTCGTCTGGCGCGCGGCTTTACCGGTCGCGACAAAATCATCAAATTCGAAGGTTGCTACCACGGCCATGCCGACTGCCTGCTGGTAAAAGCGGGTTCCGGCGCGCTAACTCTCGGTCAGCCGAACTCACCGGGCGTACCGGCGGATTTCGCTAAACACACCCTGACCTGCACCTATAACGATCTTGCCAGCGTGCGCAAAGCGTTCGAGCAGTATCCGCAGGAGATAGCCTGCATCATCGTCGAGCCGGTCGCAGGCAATATGAACTGTATTCCGCCGAAACAGGACTTCCTGCCAGGTCTGCGCGAACTGTGCGATGAATTTGGCGCGCTGCTGATTATTGATGAAGTGATGACCGGCTTCCGTGTCGCCCTGGCTGGCGCGCAGTCTTATTACAATGTGAAACCCGATCTGACCTGCCTTGGCAAAATCATCGGCGGCGGGATGCCCGTCGGCGCCTTTGGTGGTCGCCGGGACATCATGGAAGCACTGGCGCCGACAGGGCCGGTCTACCAGGCAGGTACGCTTTCCGGTAACCCGATCGCCATGGCCGCGGGCTATGCCTGCTTAACTGAAATTTCGCGGGATGAAGAAGAGACCTACGACACGCTCAGGTATCTGACCCAGTTGTTACAGGATGGCCTGCTGGACGCCGCGCGTTACCATAATATTCCGCTGGTGGTGAATATCGTTGGCGGTATGTTCGGTCTGTTCTTTACCGATGCCCTTGAGGTGACGAGCTACCAGGACGTGATGGCCTGCGATGTCGAACGCTTTAAGCGCTTCTTCCACCTGATGCTGGAAGAAGGCGTCTACTTTGCTCCTTCAGCCTTTGAAGCGGGCTTTATGTCGATCGCTCACAGCGAAGAAGACATTCGTCACACCGTGGACGCCGCACGCCGGGTGTTTGCGAAGCTGTAAGCAGGTTGCATCAGGCCAGATTTGTGCAGCCTGATGCCCTCACCCCAACCCTCTCCCACGGGGAGAGGGGGAAAACCGTGGCCCGGATTAGCCTCTATCGGCTCTGCTTACGCAGCAGCCAGATAAAGTACGGCGCACCGATAAAGGTCGACAGCAAACCCGCCGGAACCTGATACGGAAACATCATCATCCGTCCGCACCAGTCGGCAAACACCAGCAGTAATCCGCCAGCCAATGCCGAAATTACAATGTGCGGCATTGTGCGTCTAAAGCCCATCATGCGGGCAATATGCGGCGCCATCAGCCCCACAAAACTCAATGGACCTATGGTCATGGTGGCGGTGGCGGTCAGGCTGGCCGCCAGCAGCAGCAAACCAATACGTGACGTGGTTAATGCCATCCCCACCGAACGCGCCGTTTCACCACCAAGGGGTAATACCGTCAGCCAGCGGCGGCATAGCGGCACCAGCGCCAGCAGCACAATCATCATCAGCCCGGTACGCAGAACCTGCCCGAAGGTGGCGTGATAGGTGGAGCCGGAAATCCAGGTCAGGATCTCCGCCATACGTGGATCGCCGCTGGCCTGCAGCATCATCAGCAGCATGGTAAAGGCCGTACTGAGCGCCATCCCCGCCAGCAGCATACGGTGCGGTGAAAAACCGCCTCGTCCGGCGGCGACCAGAATGATCAGCAGCGTCACGGCCGCCCCCAGACTGCCCGCAGGCATCAGCCAGCCAAAGGCGTTACCCGGAACAAAGAACAGCATGACTACCACACCGAAGGCCGCGCCGGAACTGATACCGAGCACTTCCGGGCTGGCCATTGGATTTCCGGTCAGACGCTGAATAATGCACCCGGCGACCGCCAGCATCATCCCGGCGGTCAGCGCCGCAGCAATACGCGGCATACGCCACTGCATCACGTCATCGAGCATCGCACCGCTTAGCCAGCGCCAGCCTTCGGCATCGCGTCCAAAGGAGAGGGCCACCAGCGTACCCAGCACCAGGAGCATCACGCCAGCCAGCGCGAAACGTTGTACGTGCTGGCGTTCCACTGGCACCTTGTCGCCAGCATCCATCGACGGCGCGCTCATACTGCGCAGACGGGGCAGCAGCCATAACAGCAGCGGTGCGCCAATGAGAGCTGTAACCGAACCGGTAGAGACTTCCATCCACACGCGGGTCAGCCACAAAATAAGCTGGTCGGAAAGCCAGAGGATCAGTGCGCCAATCAAGGGAGCCAGCATCAGGCGGGCCAGCAAACGCCGCGCGCCGAGCATTTTTGCCAGCAGCGGCGCAAACAGACCAATAAAGCCAATAATCCCCACTGCATTAACCAGTAAAGCGCTCAGCACAATCGCCAGCGTTAACGCCGCCAGCCGCGCCATTGACAGCGCAAGCCCGAGGTTACGCGCCACGCCATCGTCCAGCCCCATCAGGGTCAACGGGCGCAACAGCAGTAAGGTCAGCACCACGCCGCTCAACAGTTGCGGCCACAGGCGCTGTACGCCGCTCCAGTCGGTTTGCGTCAGCGTACCGGTGCTCCACAGGAACATGCTTTGCAGTTCATCGTGATGGAAAATGACCAGCAGCTGATTCACCGCCCCGCAGTACAGGCTCACCACCAGACCGGCGAGGATCAGCGTGACCGGAGAAAGTCGTTTTCCCCAGGCGACGCCAAACACCAGCGCCCCCACCACACAGGCCCCCGCCAGCGCGGCAAACTGTGTGGTCAGCGCCCCTGGCAAGGTCCAGAGCGTGGTGACGGTAATGCCCAACTGCGCCCCGGTGGAAACCCCAAGGGTTGTCGGCTCAGCCAGTGGATTACGCAAAACCTGCTGGAACAACACGCCAACCAGTCCCAGTCCGGCCCCCACCAGCAGCGCAATCGCCAGCCGTGGTAGCAGGCTGTAATGAAAAATCATCTGTGCGATAACATCGACATCGGGTGCGCTGACAGCCTGCGCCCACTGAGCACGCGGCAGTGCGGCATTAAAATTCATCCAGCTAAGCGAGGCCGCAAGAATAAAGAGCAGCGAGAGTAACGCCGCCGGAAGAAGCGCAATACGCGTTTTCATGCTTTGCCTCCCAGCGCATCATCCAGTACGCGGACAAAGTGCATCGCAGAGAGGGTGGCGCCGTAGAACCAGACGGCAGGTACCCGCTGAAAACGCCCGGCGCGCACGAACGGCATCGCCTGCCATAGCGGCGTTGCCATCAGTTTATTCATTTCGGCATCATTTCCGTGGTCAAAACACAGAACGTCGACATCTTTGAATGCAGCCAGTCGGTCAATGCCCACGGTCGTACTGCCCCAGAAGGTGGTTTCCCCCTGCCAGGCGTTGCGAATGCCGAATTCATCTATCACTTCCTGGAACAGGCAGTTTTGAGTAAAGACCAGCACATGGCGCGCATCCAGCAGTGTCACCATCAGCAATGGCCGTTCGCCACGGCCGACAAAATGGGACTTTCTGCTGTCAATGAAACCGTCGAAGGTATCCAGATGCTTTTGCGCCGCCGTTTCCATGTTGAGCAACTGCGCCATCTCGTTAAGCGATTTTCTTGCGGTCGCCAGCGGTTTTTTACCGTCGCTGAAACTGAATCCTCGTCCCGGTGCGATTTTTGCCAGAATGTCGGCAGAAGGCCCATAGCCCGCTGACCACATAAGGTAAGAGGGCTTCATTTGGGTCAGCAGCTCAAGGTTCGGTTCGGTACGCAACCCAACGTCAATCACCCCTTCGGGGATCGCAGGCTCATTGACCCACATGTTGTAATTAGGAATGTCGCAGATGCCGTAAGGCTTGATGCCCAGCGCCAGCATCAGTTCGACCGGCAGCCACTCCAGACCGACAATGCGCTGGGTATCAATGGCCGCGGCCTGCGCACTGCGCATCTGCCACAGCAAAGGAGAAAGTGCCATCATCGTCAGCAGACGACGACGGCTAATCTGATTAAAACCGTCCATCAATAGACAAAGCTCACCGGTGCAGCCCCTGACGGGTGAGGAAGTATCCCCATCGGGATACCATAAATTTGTTCGAGAGTTTCCGCGCGCATGAGTTCATCCGGCGTCCCTTCGGCAATCTTCTCGCCGCCGCGCAGCGCCACCAGGTAATCGCAGTAACGTGCGGCCATGTTGATATCGTGCAGAACCGCAATTACCGTCAGTCCGCGCTGCTGGCTAAGACGATGCACCAGCGCCAGGACATCAACCTGATGGGCAATATCCAGTGCCGAGGTAGGTTCATCCAGTAACAGGCAACGGCTGTCCTGCGCGACCAGCATCGCAATCCACGCCCGCTGACGCTCGCCACCGGACAAACTATCCACCAGACGGTGTGCGAGGGGTTTGAGTCCCACAAGCGTAATCGCCTCTTCGACTTTCTCACGGTCAGCCACACCAAAACGGCCCAACGCGCCATGCCACGGATAACGTCCAATTGCGACCAGCTCACGTACGGTCATGCCTTCGGCCTGCGGCAACTGCTGCGGCAGATAAGCGACTTTGCGGGCAAAGGATTTACTGTTCCAGCTCGCCAGCGGCTGACCGTCCAGCAGTACGTCGCCCTCAGAAGGGAGCTGATGACGGCCAAGCATTTTGAGCAGCGTGGATTTACCGGAACCGTTGTGACCAATCAGCCCCGTCACTTTCCCGACCGGGAAGGTCAGCGAGAGCGGATGGAGAAGCGTACGACCGGGCACGCGAAAGGTGACGTCGGAGAGTTGAAACGTGGTATCGGGAAGCGCGATGTTTTCCTGCATAAGTGCCAACTTATAAGAGGGCACGGCGAACCGTGCCCGAAGAGAGATTAGAAGCGGAAGGTTGCTGTTGCCACCACCTGGCGTTCAGCGCCCCAGAAGCAGCCATAGGTATCGAAACAGCTGGAGACGTATTCACGATCAAGTAAGTTATTGACGTTAACCGCCAGGCTGGAACCCGCAAGGCCAAAGCGCGCCAGATCGTATTTCACGACGGCATCCATGACCGCTGCGCTACCGACTTTGAAGCTGTTCGCCGCATCGCCATAGCTGGAGCCGATAAAGCGGCCACCCGTACCTAACGTCAGGCCAGACAGCGCCCCGGCATTAAAGGTGTAATCGCCCCACAGAGACGCCATATGTTTCGGGATCTGAGCCGGAGTATTGCCTTTAAGGCTGGTATCTTTGGTGTACTCAGCGTCAGTAAAGGTATAGGACGCCGTCATGTTGATATTGGCATTAACTGCCGCTTTAGCTTCCAGCTCAACGCCACGGGAACGAATCTCACTCGCCGGCACCTGAGCAAACGGGTTTGTCGGATCGGTGGTCAGATTGTTGGTTTTGGTCAGCTCGTAAACAGCGCCGGTAATCACGACAGGCAGATCTTTCGGCACATATTTCACACCCGCTTCATACTGTTTGCCCTTGGACGGCGTATAGGCGACGTTATCTGCAAGTGTGGCGGCCCATGCTTTCGACGGGTTAGGTTCGAAAGACTCGCTGTAGCTAAAGTAAGGCGTGATCCCGTTGTCGAACAGGTAATTTACACCCGCGCGCCAGGTGAACTGCTCATCATTACGAGCAACGTTCTGACCGCTGCTGCGTACGGTCGTCGACTGTTCTGACCAGTCGTAACGCCCGCCAAGGGTGGCTACCCATTTGTTCCACTCAAGTTGATCCTGAATGTACAAACCGGTCTGGTGCTGGGTATTTAACTGGAAAGGTTGCGCATCAGGAAAGACAACGTCTGCATAAACCGGATTATTCATATCCAGCGCGGGGGCGCTGCCGTAGGCGTTTTTGATGTCGTTGCGGAAACGGGAATAATCAATACCTGTCAGCACAATATGCGAAACATCGCCTGTCGCAAATTTACTTTCAAGCTGGGTGTCGACGCCAAAATCGGTGTAGTCCTCATCGGCGACGATAACGCTGCGGGTAAGCTGATCGCCCGTTGCGCCAAAGCCATACACTGTCTGCTGGGACGTTTTGATCTGGCTGTAACGCAGGTTCTGACGCACGGTAAAGGTTTCGTCGAAAGCGTGTTCAAAGCTATAGCCCACCAGACGCTGGTAACGAGAATAGGTGTTATTCGGTGCGCTATCGGTAAAGCTGGTCGAAATACGTTTGCCGTTCGACAACGGCTCAACCGTACCTTCTTTTGGCAGCCAGCCATAATAACCGGTATTAGGTTCGTTCTGGATATTCGCAAGCAGCGTGAGGTTGGTTTTGTCATCCGGACGCCAGCTAAAGGATGGCGCAATGGCGTAACGTTTCTGCTTCGCGAACTCTTGCTGTTCGTCATTCGAACGCGCAAGTCCGGTCAGGCGGTAAGAGTAAACGCCGTCATCATCCAGCGCATCGCTGAAGTCAAAACCGGTCTGATACAGATTATCGGTACCCATTTTGAACTGGATTTCATGCAACGGCGTGGTGGTCGGGCGTTTGCTGACCATAGAAATAATACCGCCTGGATTGCTCTTTCCATAGAGCACGGAAGTCGGGCCGCGCATCAGCTCAATGCGTTCCAGCATGTAGGGATCGATGGTCGCGCCGCTGTAGTAATCACCCTGTAACTTGATACCGTCCAGGTAATTATTTTGCGTAGGACCAGGCGTGGAAAATCCACGGATGCTGACAAAGTCATAGGTGCTGGATGCACCACGGTTGCTCACCACCACGCCCGGTGTGTAGCCGAGCGCTTCTTTTACCGATTTCGGCTGGCGAGTCTGCATCTCTTCATTAGTCACCACCGAAACAGACTGCGGCGTCTTTTCAATCGGAGTGTCGGTTTTGGTCGCGGTTGCGGTACGTTTTGCCGCAATCGTCGCCGCTGGCCCCCACGCATTTTCTTGCGAGGCAGTGGCTGTACTGACGGTAATGGTATCTTCTTTCGGGTTGGTTGCAGCCTGTGCATACACAGACATGCCGCTAACTGCTGTGGCTACAACGACTGCAATTTTACGCAGTGAGTTGTTGACTGGCTGAGCAGTTTTTGGACGCGCCATTGTTCTTTTCTCTGACAATGAGTGAATGATAACGTAAACGATAATTATTATTATAACGGCAGCATAATATGCCAGGCCTTGTCTGCATAGCAAGAAATAAGCAGCCTGGTGAATGGGAACAGATGAAGAAATAACCAGGTAAAAAATAGGGAATTAATTAGGGTTGAAAATGCAGGCAAGCAAAGAAAAAACCCCCAGCCGGGCGGCTGAGGGTTGCGTGAGTTAATTACTGCCAAACATGTCTTTTATCCAGCCTGCTACGCCATCGCTTTTCTCTTCCTGCTGCGGCGGTTGCTGCTGCTGTTGTTGCGGCTGTTGCTGTTGCGGCTGCGTTGACTGCTCAAACGGATTGCCAGACTGTTGCTGTTGCAGCATCTGACTTTGCTGGCATAACGCGTCTGGGTTGGTGGTCCATACCGGCAACGAACGAACGCCGCCGCCACCGCAGACAAAGTTCCCCATCTCATCCACGCCCATATTGGCAATATCTTCCGGAGGCGTCAGATCTAACGGATTTGGCGACTGATTCGCGAGGTAACGCTGATAAATCGCCATCGCCCCACTGGCCCCATAGAGCTTCGTAGGCTGGTTATTATCGCGCCCTACCCAGGTAATGGTCACTTCACGGCCATCAATACCGGCAAACCAGGTGTCCACGTTATTGTTGGTGGTCCCGGTTTTCCCTGCCAGATGCAGGTTCGGATACTTCGCCCCTAACTGACGACCGGTACCGCGCTGAATAACCTGCTGCATGGTCCACAACGTCATATAGGCAGCCTGCGCCGGCACCGCCCGCTCGGACTGCGGGAAACTCTGATACAGCACCGTGCCGTCTTCCGCGATCACCGAGCGCAGCGCAGACAAGGTGGCGCGGTTGCCGCCGCTGGCGATAGTCTGGAACGCCTGCGCCACTTCAATCGGCGTCAGGTTCAATGCGCCAAGCAGCATTGACGGGTTCGCCGTCAGCTGATCTTTCGGCGCGCCCAGTTTGAGCCAGGTGTCGGTCACCGCCGGTAACCCCATCGCCATCCCCAGATTCACCGTCGGCACGTTCATAGAACGGGTAAGCGCATCAACCAGCATCACCTGACCGCTGAAACGATGATCGTCATTCTGCGGCGCCCATACCTGGCCGTTTGACAGACGCAGGGAGATCGGGGCATCGGCGATCGACGTGTTCAGACGGAACTTATCTGGTTGGCTTAACGCCGTCAGATAAGTTGCAGGTTTCGCCAGCGAGCCAATGGAACGGCGCGCCTGCATTGCACGGTTATAGCCCGCGAACTGCGGCGTCGCCCCGCCGACCATCGCCCGGACTTCACCACTAAACCGGTCCACTACCACCATCGCGGTCTCAAGATCGTCGAGCTTGCGCTGCTTAATCAACGCCGGAATGCCCTCGACTGCGGCTTTTTCTGCTGCATCCTGAGCGAGCGAATCAAAGGTCGTGAAGATCTTCACTCCTGACAGATCTTTGACTTTGTCACCCAGCTTCGCCTGCAGCTCCTGGCGCACCATCTGCATAAACGCAGGCTGCGGAGAAATTACGCCGCCGCGCGGCTGAACGCCAAGCGGACGCGCGCTGAGCATGTCGTACAGCTCCTGGTCTATCACCTGCTGCTCTTGCATCAGACGCAGCACCAGGTTGCGTCGCTCCAGCGCCAGTTTCGGGTTACGCCACGGGTTGTAAATGGACGCCCCTTTGACCATCCCCACCAGCATTGCCTGCTGATCAAGGCTTAACTCTTCAACCGGACGGCCAAAGTAGTACAGGCTCGCCAGCGGGAAACCACGGATTTCATTATCGCCGCTCTGACCGAGATAGACCTCGTTCATATACAGCTCAAGGATGCGATCTTTGCTGTAACGGGCATCCATGATCAGCGCCATATAGGCTTCGTTGGCCTTACGCCAGTAGGATCGCTCGCTGCTGAGGAACAGGTTTTTCACCAACTGCTGCGTCAGCGTACTCGCCCCTTGCACGGTGCGTCCGGCTGTAAGGTTCGCCAGCACCGCGCGGCCGATGGAGTAGAAGCTGATACCGTCGTGCTCGTAGAAATGGCGGTCTTCGGTTGCCAGCAGCGTATCCACCAGCAGATCCGGGAAGCCGCTACGGGGTACAAACAGACGCTGCTCCCCATTCGGCGAAGAGAGCATGGTGATCAAGCGCGGATCGAGCCGGAAGAAACCGAACTGGCGATTACTGTCCATATTCTCAATGGTTTCCAGACGATCGCCATCAAACGTCAGCCTCGCGCGCACCTGCCCTTCTTTGCTGTCCGGGAAGTCAAACGGACGGCGGATCATCTCGATGCTTTTCGCCTGCACGGTAAATTCGCCAGGACGGGTCATCTTCGTCACCTGACGGTACTGGGTCGATTCCAGCAGTTTTACCATTTCGTTTTTACTGACGGGCATGTCCGGCTCAAGGTTCACCATCCGGCCATAGACCGCCGCAGGCAACTGCCAGACTTTGCCATCAATACGCGAACGGATCTTTTGATCGAGGTAGACGCCATAAATGGCTAACAGGACTGCGCCGACCAGGCAAATCTTGAACAGAAGCCAGAACCAGCGACGTTTAGCGCTCGGCTTCCCTCCTCTGCCCTTGCCTTTTCCGTTACGTGGAGGCGGCACATCGTCGCCGTCTTCATCGTCATAGTCGTCGTAATCTTCGTCTCTGGCGCGACGACGACTGATTTTCTCTTTCGCCGGACGTGTGGTTCTGCTCTTACGTCCAATAGGCTCGCGGTCATTCCCCGCCATGTTCTCTCTCCGCAACGTTCAGGCGCAAAGGCCCGATTCTCAATTCTTGCTCCAGGTGGAGGAAGAAGAAATCTCTCAAAATAAACAGCAAGATTTTCCGCAGGAAAATCTTTTAGTCTTTGCTCCCTCTCCCCGTGGGAGAGGGCATCAGACCGCACTCCGCTAAACAACATCAGGAATACTTTTTAGTACGCCGCGTCGGCGCCGTATTCGCCGGGTCATCCGGCCAGACATGTTTCGGATAACGGCCCTTCATCTCTTTTTGTACCTCAGGGTACGCCCCCTGCCAGAATGCGGCTAAATCACGGGTAATTTGCAACGGCCTTTGCGCGGGCGACAACAGTTCCAGCACCAGCGCAACGCGTCCCTCAGCAATCACTGGCGTCGTGGCTTCACCAAACATCTCCTGCATGCGCACCGCCAGTGCCGGAGGATTATCCTCATGATATCGAATGGCAATCCGGCTTCCTGTCGGCACAGTGTAATGCGCCGGAAGCTCAGTATCCAGCCGTTGACGTAAAGGCCATGGAAGCAAGGCCAGCAATGCCGTCTGGAGATCCAGAGCCTTTAACGCACGCAGCGAATGCACGCCACTCATCTGCGGCAATAGCCAGTGTTCAAGCCCGGCGAGCAGCGCGGCATCGTCGACCTCAGGCCATTGCACTTCCGGGAGCCATTTCGCCGCACAGTGTAAGCGCAAACGAAGCTGGATAGCGTCCGGCGTCCAGTTCAGAACATCCAGCCCTTTTTCCCGGATGCCATTGAACATCGCCTGATGTAATTCCGTCTCCGAAGGCTTCGCCAGCGGCTGGACTTTCACCGTCAGCTGACCAATCTGGCTACGGCGAAACGCTTTTAAGGTGCCTTGCGCATTATCCCACTCAACGGAATCAGACTGTTGCAACAGCTGAGGGTTGGTGGCAATCAGTGCCTCAATATCCAGCGGCAACGCCAGCAAAATTCGCGCATCCGGCGACTGGCTCCCCTGAAGCAGTAAGGGGGCAATCAGCCACTCATGGCGATTGAGGGCATCATCGGCATCGAGCATCGCGCCCATGCCATTTGCCAGTTGATAGCGCCCATCCTGCCCACGTCGCCGGGCAATCCTGTCGGCAAAGGCGCGGGCCAGCAAGGGGGCCAGTGCATCGCTGTCCGGCTCGCCATTCTCGCTTTTCAGACGGCGAGCCAGCTGCCGGGCGCGTTGTTGCCACTGAGGTTGATGACGGGAAAACGCCGCCGCCAGATCGCGGCTTCCACTACGTGGAGGCTCTTCCAGAATGGCAGCCAGCCTTGCGGCAGTGGCAATTTCATCGCCATTTTTCGCGCTTGCCAGCATGGCCGCAAGACGCGGGTCATTACCGAGAGCCGCCATTTTTAACCCGAAGGCCGTTAGCCGTCCGCCGTCCAGAGCCTGTAACTGAGTCAGCAGAGCCCTTGCCGCCGCCAGATGGGTTGGCGCAGGCTGATCCAGCCAGCGAAGCTGCCCCGGATCCTGACATCCCCACTGCAACAGCTCCATTAGCAGGCCGGAGAGATCGCTCTGAGTGATCTCCGCATCTCCCTGGGCTGCGGCCCTTTCCGCCTGATCTTTCGCGATCAGATGCAGGCAAATACCCGCTTCAAGACGCCCGGCACGGCCAGCGCGCTGGGTCATTGATGCCTGACTGATACGTTGAGTAATAAGACGCGTGAGGCCGGTGCGCGGATCAAAACGGGCCACCCGCTCCTGGGCGCAGTCCACCACCAGCCTGATCCCTTCGATGGTTAAACTGGTTTCGGCAATATTGGTTGCCAGCACCACTTTTCGCAGCCCGACTGGCGCAGGCAGGATCGCTTTACGCTGCTCATTAAGCGGCAACGCGCCGTACAGCGGGCAGAGCAGAACGTCGCTGTCCACCCGGCTGGCAAGCTGCTCCTGAACGCGCTGGATCTCGCCGACCCCCGGCAAGAAAAGCAGTAATGAACCCGCAGCCGTTCGCAACAGCCCGGCGGTCGCAACCGCCACGGCTTCATCAAAACGTTGCTGCCCGCTGAGCGCCTGATAACGGCGTTCTACCGGATACATACGCCCTTCAGAAACAATTAACGGCGCATCCGGGAGCAGCGACTGGAGCCGGGTGTTATCCAGAGTCGCCGACATCACCAACAGCTTCAGGTCATCCCGCAATCCAGACTGCACGTCGAGCAACAGCGCCAGCGCCAGATCCGCCTGCAAGCTACGTTCGTGAAACTCATCAAGGATCACTAAATCGATGCCGCTAAGCTCTGGATCCTGCTGGATAATCCTCGTAAGGATCCCCTCGGTAACCACTTCAAGACGGGTATTCGGCCCGACGCAGGTTTGCGCCCGCATGCGGTAGCCCACGGTTTCACCAGGCTGCTCGTTAAGCTGTTCCGCCAGTCGTTGCGCCACGTTTCGTGCTGCCAGTCGGCGAGGTTCGAGCAGCAGGATACGTCCACGCCCCTCTCTTTGTTGCAGCAACTGTAGCGGCAGCCAGGTTGATTTGCCCGCCCCGGTCGGGGCAATCAGTAGCACCTGCGGCGCATCACGTAAGGCGGATAAAAGATCGGGCAGTACAGCGGCAACCGGCAAAGAGGACACGCAAGGCTCCAGAGAGATGATGTTGAGGTAACGCAGTGACTGGCAATTGTACATCAACTCGCGGACTTTAGATTCACCCTGAATTTGCGGGTTGCCGCCTGCCGCTGTAGCATCCCAGCAAACATTCACGGGGAGCCTGCCATGTCCGAGCCGAAAAGGCTGTTTTTTGCTATCGAATTGCCCGATGAAACCCGTCAGGCTATCGTGCGCTGGCGAGCCGAACATTTTGCCGGGGATGCTGGGCGCCCCGTCGCGGCAGCCAATCTGCATTTGACCCTGGCCTTTCTTGGCGAAGTGAGCGCCGAAAAACGCAAAGCGCTGGAGGCGATGGCCGGACGCATCACCCAGCCCGGCTTTAACCTGCATCTTGATGATGCCGGACAGTGGTTACGTTCGCGCGTCGTCTGGCTGGGCTGTCGCCAGTCCCCCCGTGGCCTTATTCAACTGGCCGATATGTTACGCGCTCAGGCTGCACGCAGCGGCTGCTATCAAAGTCCGACGCCGTTTCATCCCCATATATCCTTACTGCGGGAGACGCCCCATGCGGTTGCTCTGCCAGCGCCTGGATTCAACTGGTCTTTTGCCGTAACAGAATTTGTCCTTTATGAGTCGCAGTTTACCGGTGGCCGCCTGCGCTATACCGCGTTAAACCGCTGGACGCTGAAAACTTAACAAGGAATACGCATGGAGTTTTCCCCTGAGCTGAAATCCGCCACGCTGATTCAGCGCTACAAACGCTTTCTCGCGGATATCGTCACCCCGGAAGGCGAAACGCTGACGATTCATTGTCCAAATACCGGCGCAATGACCGGTTGCGCGACGCCTGGCGACACTGTCTGGTATTCAACGTCAGAAAATACTAAACGCAAATATCCACATACCTGGGAATTAACTCAAACCCGGGCTGGCGCATTGATATGCGTTAATACCCTGCGGGCAAATAGCCTGACGAAAGAGGCAATACTGGCCAATAGTTTGCCGGAGCTCACAGGCTATAGCGCACTGAAAAGCGAAGTAAAATACGGCACTGAAGCCAGCAGAATTGATTTCCTGTTACAGGCAGAGAACCGCCGTAACTGCTATATTGAAGTGAAATCAGTAACGCTCGCCGAACAAAAGAACGGTTTTTTCCCGGATGCAGTGACATTGCGCGGTCAGAAACATCTGCGCGAATTGATGGGCGTCGCGGCCAGCGGCGATCGCGCCGTTATCCTGTTTGCCATTCTGCATTCAGCCGTTGAACATTTTTCTCCAGCGCGCCATATTGATGAGCAATACGCACGATTATTGAATGACGCACAACGTCAGGGCGTAGAAATTCTGGCTTATAAAGCGGAACTTTCTGCTAAGAATATGACTCTGAGATTGCCGTTGCCTTTCACTTTGTCAAAGGCGGTCAATGATTAAGATGTGTTCTGGTCGCGTGCGCAAATACGCTTTTCCTCACAGGCTTGTCAAGTGTTACGTTTCGATATTTGCCATCCGGAAAAGCATCTGCTATTTATAGCGGCCTGATTTTCCCCCGAACACGGGGATCGATAGTGCGTGTTAAGGAGAAACAACATGCAAGAAGGGCAAAACCGTAAAACATCGTCCCTGAGTATTCTCGCCATCGCTGGGGTGGAGCCGTATCAAGAGAAACCGGGCGAAGAGTATATGAATGAAGCCCAGCTGGCGCACTTCAGGCGGATTCTTGAAGCGTGGCGTAATCAACTTAGGGATGAAGTCGATCGCACCGTCACACACATGCAGGATGAAGCGGCAAACTTCCCGGACCCGGTTGACCGTGCAGCCCAGGAAGAAGAGTTTAGCCTTGAACTGCGTAACCGTGACCGCGAGCGTAAACTGATCAAAAAGATCGAAAAAACGCTGAAAAAAGTAGAAGACGAAGATTTTGGCTTCTGCGAGTCGTGCGGCGTGGAAATTGGTATTCGTCGCCTCGAAGCGCGTCCGACTGCCGATTTGTGCATCGATTGCAAAACGCTGGCTGAAATCCGCGAAAAACAGATGGCGGGTTAATTTTTTTAATGACCGTTTAGCCAGTCACACTCCACCGAAGGCGCAGGCTGAGTAAGACCTGCGCCTTCAATTCAGGCTGTGCTATAGTCGGGAAAATTTTCCCGGTTTGTTATTTTTTGCCTGTCACTATGCCTGAACCTCACTATATCGGGCGCTTCGCGCCATCACCTTCCGGTGAACTTCACTTCGGCTCGCTTATCGCCGCTCTCGGGAGCTACCTCCAGGCGCGCGCGCAGCAGGGCATCTGGCGAGTCCGTATTGAAGATATCGATCCCCCACGCGAAGTTCCAGGCGCTGCCGACACTATTTTGCGCCAACTGGACCACTACGGCCTCCACTGGGATGGCGAGATCCTCTGGCAATCCCAGCGTCACGATGCCTATCGCGAAGCGCTTGCCTGGCTTAAAACGCAGAACCTGAGTTATTACTGCACCTGTACCCGCGCACGAATACAGAGCGTGGGCTGTTTCTATGACGGGCACTGCCGAACGCTGAACAAGGGCCCGCAAAATGCCGCAGTGCGCATAATGCAGCAGCAGCCGATACTCCATTTTCACGACCGACTGCGTGGCGATATTCACGCCGAAGAATCGCTTGCGCGCGAAGATTTTATTATCCATCGCCGGGATGGCCTTTTTGCCTATAACCTGGCGGTGGTGGTTGACGATCATTTCCAGGGGATAACGGAGATTGTGCGGGGTGCAGATTTAATTGCGCCGACAGTCAGGCAAATTTCGCTGTATCAGCACTTTGGCTGGCAGCCGCCGGACTATGTTCATCTGCCGCTGGCGCTGAATGCGCAAGGGGATAAACTCTCCAAGCAAAACCATGCGCCCGCCTTGCCGGGCGGCGATCCTCGTCCCATAATAATCAGGGCTTTACAATTCTTAAACCAGAGCGCAATACACGAATGGCAGGATCTCAGCGTCGAAGATCTGCTGGCTCAGGCGGTCACAGGCTGGCGCCTTGCGCGCGTCCCTGATGATGTGGATGTGAATACATCATTCTCAAACGCTTCGCGCTGAGCTATGATTAGCCGCTATTTTTTTGTCCTGACGTTTGTTTGACACTACGAGGTGCACTATTTTTACCCGAGTCGCTAATTTTTGCCGTAAGGTGCTAAGCCGCGAAGAAAGCCTGGTCGTTGAGGCTATTGTCCAACCTCAGATGACGGTTATTCCGCGTGAGCAGCACGCTATTTCCCGCAAAGATATCAGTGAAAACGCGCTCAAAGTGCTCTATCGCCTGAATAAAGCGGGTTACGACGCCTACCTGGTAGGTGGCGGTGTGCGTGACTTACTGCTGGGCAAAAAACCCAAAGATTTTGACGTTACGACCAGCGCCACGCCGGATCAGGTGCGTAAGCTGTTCCGTAACTGCCGCCTGGTGGGCCGCCGCTTCCGTCTGGCCCACGTGATGTTTGGCCCGGAAATCATTGAAGTCGCCACCTTCCGTGGACATCATGAAGATACCGAAGCCGATCGCGCGACCTCTCAGCGCGGGCAGAATGGCATGCTGCTGCGTGACAATATTTTCGGTTCTATTGAAGAAGATGCCCAACGCCGCGATTTCACCATAAACAGCCTTTATTACAGCGTTGCCGATTTTACCGTCCGCGATTATGTCGGCGGAATGCGTGACCTGGAAGATGGCGTAATTCGTCTGATTGGTAATCCGGAAACCCGCTATCGCGAAGATCCGGTGCGGATGCTGCGTGCCGTGCGCTTTGCCGCCAAACTGGGCATGAGCATCAGCAGTGAAACCGCCGAGCCCATCCCGCGTCTGGCGACCCTGATTAACGACGTGCCGCCTGCACGACTGTTTGAAGAAGCGCTTAAGCTGCTGCAAGCAGGTTATGGTTTCGACACCTACACCCTGCTGCGTGAATTCAACCTGTTCCAGCCCCTCTTCCCGACCCTCTGCCGTTACTTCACCGAAAAAGGTGACAGTTCGATGGAGCGCATCATTGCGCAGGTGCTGAAGAATACCGATACCCGCATTCATAATGATATGCGTGTTAACCCGGCGTTCCTGTTTGCCGCCATGTTCTGGTACCCGCTGCTGGAAACAGCGCAGCGAATTGCCCAGGAAAGTGGGCTGGCTTATTACGATGCCTTTGCGCTGGCCATGAATGACGTGCTGGATGAAGCCTGCCGTACCCTGGCGATTCCAAAACGCATCACAACGCTGGTACGCGATATCTGGCAGCTGCAGCTGCGAATGTCCCGTCGCCAGGGCAAACGCGCATGGAAGCTGATGGAGCATCCTAAATTCCGCGCCGCTTACGATCTGCTGGCGCTGCGTGCCGAGATTGAACGCAATAGCGAGCTACAGCGTCTGGCGAGCTGGTGGGGCGAATTCCAGGCTTCCGCGCCGCCGGATCAAAAAGAGATGCTCGACGATCTGGGTGATGAGCCTGCCGCACGTCGCCGCCACCGTCGTCCGCGCAAACGGGCGCCACGCCGTGAAGGCGCATAACATTACTGACTATCAGGCCTGCCTCGTGCAGGCCTGATGCTTTATTCTCCCGACTTCAGGAGCCTGCATGTCCCCGACCCTTTGCTATATCGCTATCGGCAGCAACCTCGCCTCGCCGCTGGAACAGGTTAATGCCGCCCTTGGCGCGCTGGGTGAAATCCCGCAAAACCGCGTGGTTGCAGTCTCATCACTGTACCGTACGCCGCCGCTCGGTCCGCAGGATCAGCCAGATTATCTCAATGCCGCCGTGGCGCTGGAGACCACCCTGTCGCCCGGGATCCTGCTGGATAACACCCAACGCATTGAGTTACAGCAAGGCCGCGTGCGCAAGGCAGAGCGCTGGGGGCCGCGAACGCTGGATCTGGACATCATGTTGTTTGGCGACGACATCATTCAAACCCCGCGCCTGACGGTTCCGCATTACGACATGCATAATCGCGGCTTTATGCTGTGGCCGCTGTTTGAAATCGCACCTGGCCTGCGCTTCCCCGATGGAACATTGCTCACCGACGCCCTCACACAATGCGGTGCAGACAAACCCGCCTTATGGTAAAACCCTTTTCTGCCGCCGCAGTTGTGATTGCTGTCGAACGATTGCCTAAAATCATTGTTCGTTCCGAATCATACTGCCAGAATGCGCCAGGATTCGTGTTTAGCCATCAGGAAACGTTATGAAACCAACCACCATCTCCTTGCTGCTTAAATGCAAACAGGAAAAAAAGCGCTTCGCCACCATCACGGCCTACGACTACAGCTTTGCAAAGCTGTTTGCTGAAGAAGGCATCAACGTGATGCTGGTTGGCGACTCGTTAGGGATGACGGTACAAGGTCATGATTCCACCCTGCCCGTGACGGTAGACGATATCGCCTATCACACCCGTGCCGTACGCCGCGGAGCCCCTGACTGTTTGCTGCTGGCTGACCTGCCGTTTATGGCCTACGCCACGCCGGAACAAGCCTTTGAGAACTCGGCGACCGTGATGCGCGCCGGGGCCAATATGGTGAAAATTGAAGGCGGCCGCTGGCTGAGTGAGACGGTGAAAATGCTTACCGAGCGTGCCGTTCCGGTCTGTGGGCACCTGGGGTTAACCCCGCAGTCCGTCAATATCTTCGGCGGTTACAAAGTGCAGGGTCGTGGCGAGGATGCCGCACAGACAGTATTTGATGATGCGCTGGCGCTGGAAGCCGCAGGTGCCCAGTTGCTGGTGCTGGAATGTGTGCCGGTTGCGCTGGCAAAACGCATCACTGATGCTCTGACGATTCCGGTTATCGGCATTGGCGCCGGTAACGTTACTGATGGCCAGATTCTGGTCATGCATGACGCCTTCGGTATTACCGGTGGCCATATCCCCAAATTCGCCAAAAACTTCCTCACTGAAGCCGGCGACATGCGCGCCGCCGTGCGTCAGTATGTGACCGATGTTGAGTCCGGTGTCTATCCGGGCGCAGAACACAGTTTCCATTAAGGAGTGTTGTTGTGTTGATTATCGAAACGCTGCCGCTGCTGCGCCAGCACATCCGCCGTCTTCGTCAGGAAGGAAAACGCATTGCGCTGGTTCCAACCATGGGCAACCTGCACGACGGGCATATGACGCTGGTCGACGAAGCGAAAGCCCGCGCAGATGTGGTGGTGGTCAGTATTTTCGTCAACCCGATGCAGTTTGATCGTGCTGATGATCTGGCGCGCTACCCACGTACGTTGCAGGAAGATTGTGAAAAACTGAACAAACGCAAAGTGGATTTCGTTTTTGCCCCTGCCCCGGCAGACATTTACCCGGCAGGTACGGAGACCCAGACGTTTGTTGATGTTCCCGGCATTTCGACCATGCTCGAAGGGGCCAGCCGCCCCGGTCATTTCCGCGGCGTTTCCACCATCGTCAGTAAACTGTTTAACCTGGTACAACCTGACGTCGCCTGCTTCGGGCAAAAAGATTATCAGCAGCTTCAGCTGATTAGCAAAATGGTTGCGGATATGGGTTACGACATTGAGATTGTTGGCGTACCAACCGTGCGCGCCAAAGATGGACTGGCGCTGAGTTCCCGCAATGGCTATCTCACCGCCGACCAGCGTAAAATCGCCCCGGGCTTAAGCAAAGTCATGAATGCAATGGCCGCTAAACTACGTGCAGGCGATCGCAATGCCGACGAGATCGTGACCATTGCCGAACAGGAACTCAACGACGGCGGTTTTCGTGCCGACGATATCCAGATCCGCGATGCCGACACCCTGCTGGCCTTGTCCGATGACAGCAAACGGGCGGTCATTCTGATGGCTGCATGGCTCGGCCAGGCGCGCTTAATCGACAATATCGTGGTCGAACTGACGCTGTAGACTTTGATGAAAATTAGGGCAATACTCCAGCTCTGACACTCCCCGTGCCGCAAAAGGCAGGGGGAAAATGGAAGGGTGAATTGCAGGAAGCCGCCCTTTATTTAGCGTTAATTATCAGTGATAAAGGTCCAATTTATGATTCGCACTATGCTGCAAGGCAAGCTCCATCGCGTCAAAGTTACTCAGGCCGACCTGCACTACGAAGGTTCCTGCGCCATTGACCAGGATTTCCTTGAGGCGGCCGGTATTCTGGAATACGAAGCCATCGATATTTACAACGTGACCAACGGTAAGCGTTTTTCCACCTACGCCATTGCTGGCGAACGCGGCTCACGCATTATTTCGGTTAACGGCGCAGCAGCACACTGTGCTGACGTCGGTGATATTCTGATCATCGCAAGCTACGTCACCATGCCTGATGAGCAGGCGAGGAGCTGGCAGCCGAAAGTGGCCTATTTTGATGGCGACAACGAAATGAAACGCACCGCTAAAGCGGTACCAGTGCAGGTGGCCTGAGTCACCTTATCGATTCAATCAGGGGGAGAAGGCGTGATCGATGCAGTCAGTCTGGACACGGACAGCGCGCAGAAACCGGAGCGTACACGCAGTACGTGAGGATTTCGAGCACTGCCCGGGTTCAAAATGACAAATAAGATAGCCTTCTACTCCTGATTTTATCCCTGAGGCTGATTACTGATTATCCTCGACATCTGCTCCAGTGAATCTTCCCGCAAAATATACAACCGCTTGAGCAACATCGGGTTATCCCCCGGTTTCACCTTTCCGCGCACGGTTGTCACCGCCAGATGAAATCCTGCGTCTTCTGCCGCCTGTACGGCTTTATCGTTATAGCCGCCAAAGGGATAAGAAAGAAACCACACATGGCTGTTGAACTGAGACA
Organism: Phytobacter sp. V91; assembly: GCF_965644225.1. NCBI lineage: Bacteria > Pseudomonadati > Pseudomonadota > Gammaproteobacteria > Enterobacterales > Enterobacteriaceae > Phytobacter > Phytobacter sp. V91. The sequence goes on from NZ_CBFFRJ010000002.1 coordinate 74,918, forward strand.
ACGCCCGACGTGAATGCCTGAAATCCATCAGGATATTGTCATAACTTCGACTGAGCAGGATCGGATGCCTGGCATCATCAACCCGATGCAGAAAATGCGTGTGTGACTGAAAATCGAACACGTCGGCAATCTCATTAAGTTCTGAGATGCTCATAAACTGTAATGATTTCGGATCCCAGGGCTGAGGGTGGCGTTTAATACGGGACGAGATAATAAACGCCGTCGCCTTAAAGCCGTAGGCGTGCAGGAGCGGATACGCGTAGCGGCTGACTGATTTTAAGCCATCATCGAAGGTTATCACCACCGCACGGGCGGGCAGGTTCATGCGATTACGCACATAACCTTCCAGCTGATACATGCTGAGGGTGGTGTAACCCTGGTCGCGCAGCCAGCTCATCTGGTTGGTAAAGGCGCGAACCGATGTGGTGGTGGACGTGTGGCGAAAACGGCTGTTCTCTTCATCATGGAGAATATGGTGATAAGTCAGTACCGGGATCCCGTTGTCTTCCTGCGCATCCAGGCTGCTTATCCACGCGAGACGATCGCCAATACGAATTTGAAACCAGGTCTGATTAAGCCGGTCTTTAAGCTTACTGATAATGGGATAGCGCAGATTTGCCGCAAGGGTGCCAAAAGGAGCGCTTTTGTTATCCGCAGCGTTATACATCGGCGTATCCTGCCAGGTTACCAGGTTCTGATTACTGAGCGGCTTATTAAGATCCCCCAGACTGTCTTCGACCTGTTCATTGCCCCGCAGGGTGCCAAGGTGGCCTTTATCAATCCAGGCTTTACCAAAACCAAAGTTAAATGCGGAATAATCTTCAACACCTGGCACCACGGCGATAATCTGCCCGGCGCGCACATTGCCAACCGTAATGACCTTGTTGCCGATTTGCCCCCAGATATCAGCATCTTCCGTGACCTGCATATAGCGGGCAGGTTCAGGATTATGACTCACAAGTTTTGCTGAGGCAGAGAAGGAAAAACACAACAACAAAATCAGCATAAAACTCGGCATCAGACGCACCGGGTGAAGAAAAAACTGGCGGTATTGTAACAAAAGAGAAATGAATACCAATGGTTATTTTTCATACAAATCATGAAGTAAAACAAAGGGAGGATTTTTTTGCTGCTGATGCCAGAGGCTGCTCACCGTCGCCCCGCCCATGGCCACAATCTGGTTGCGAAAATCACTGCTGTTAAGTGTCGCACGTAACGGATACATCGCCTGCAATAACGGGCTATCGACGCCGGAAATCACCTCGCAATTTTCATGTTTATGGCTCATCAACGCGGCCGCGCGGTAAGGCGGCGCACCGGTGATATCGGTGAGAAAGACCACTCCGTCGCCGGAATCCGTCTCATGCAGCGCATCGCAAATCATACGGCTGAGCATATTGGTGCTCAGTCCACGATGAAAATTGACCGCCCGACACTGCACCAACGGCGCGAACTGGCTCTCAAGACTATACAGTAGCTCCTGAGCACGCTCATCATGGCAGGCAATAACCCATCCCAGCATAAGAATCTCCTTAGCAGACAGGCAGTTTAGCTAAGCGATCATCGGCCGTCGGTGACAGATATCATAGATTGAGGGAGCAAAAGATCCGGCGAGCATGGCTGCCCGCCGGAAAGAGAAGATTAGCTACGCAGGCCGCGTCCACGCTGGATTAAGTACCAGCACATAAAATAAAACGCGACGATAAACACCGCCAGTACGCCGACGGTGGTAAACAGAGGCACATCGGTGATCCCGAGAAAACCAAAACGGAAACCACTGATCATATAAACGATTGGGTTGAGGTGCGATAACGTCTGCCAGATGGGTGGCAGCAGGGTCAGAGAATAGAACACCCCACCCAGGTAGGTCAGCGGCGTCAGCACAAAAGTCGGGATCAGGCTGATATCATCAAAGGTGGTGGCAAACACGGCGTTCAGCAACCCCGCCAGCGAGAACAGGATCGCGGTTAACAGCAGCGTTAATCCGACAAAGAGCCATGAATGTACCTGAAACGGGACGAAAAACAGCGAAACCGCGGTGACCAGCACCCCGACACAAATCCCGCGCGCAACCCCGCCACCGACGTAACCAATGATCACGACATGGGTCGGTACCGGCGCAACCAACAGCTCCTCAATATTACGCTGGAACTTGGCGCTGAAAAATGAGGAAGCGACGTTGGCGTAGGCATTGGTGATCACCGCCATCATGATAAGACCGGGCACAATAAACTGCATATAGGTGAAACCATGCATCTCGCCAATCCGTGAACCAATCAGGTTACCAAAGATAATAAAGTACAGCGTCATGGTGATAACCGGCGGCACCAGGGTCTGGATCCAGATACGCATAAAGCGCTGGATCTCCTTATGCCAGATACTTTTGAGTGCGACCCAATAGAGCTGCATCATGCGCGATCTCCTTTTTTATCGTGAACCAGCGCGACGAACAGCTCTTCCAGACGGTTGGCTTTGTTACGCATACTTAATACCTGAATCCCCTGTGCGCTTAACTGGCTAAATACGCTGTTGATCCCCTGCTCACGCAGGACTTCCACTTCAAGGGTTGAGGTGTCCACCAGCCGGTAGTTGTAGCCTTCAAGTTTCGGTAGCGGGCTTTTCAGCGCCAGATCCAGGATGAAGGTTTCAGATTTCAGCTTCGCCAGCAGCGATTTCATGGAGGTGTTTTCCACCAGCTCGCCGCTCTGGATGATGCCGATATTGCGGCACAGCATTTCCGCTTCTTCCAGGTAGTGAGTGGTCAGAATAATGGTCGTGCCTTTGTCGTTGAGATCTTTAAGAAACCCCCACATTGAACGACGCAGTTCAATATCCACGCCCGCTGTCGGCTCATCGAGGATAAGCAGTTTAGGTTCATGCATCAGCGCCCTGGCGATCATCAGGCGACGTTTCATACCGCCGGATAACATCCGCGCACGTTCACCGCGTTTTTCCCACAGATCGAGCTGTTTGAGATACTTTTCGCTACGTTCCAGTGCCTCTTTACGCGCCACGCCGTAGTATCCGGCCTGGTTAACCACGATTTGCTGCACCGTCTCAAACGGGTTGAAATTGAACTCCTGCGGCACAAGTCCAAGCTGACGTTTGGCGTTGACCACGTCTTTTTCGAGGTCGTAACCAAAGACACTGACGCGGCCAGAGGTTTTATTAACCAACGAACTGATAATACCGATGGTGGTGGATTTCCCCGCACCGTTAGGGCCCAGAAGGGCGTAAAAATCGCCAGCTTCTACTTTAAGATCAATACCCCGCAGCGCCTGGACGCCGCCTGGATAGTTTTTTTTAAGCTGCTCAAGCTCCAGTGCAATGGTCATGAATTTTCACTTACCTTTTTCTTACACTCGAATGTGTGGTTGAAAAAAAACGGAGTTGACCTATATTAGCGCAACGCACTTCTTTAGTTACAGGTCATTAACGTCCATGAAAGACATAGATACACTCATCAGCAACAATGCACTATGGTCAAAAATGCTGGTAGAAGAGGATCCTGGATTCTTCGAAACGTTGGCGCAGGCGCAAAAACCGCGCTTTCTATGGATTGGATGTTCTGACAGTCGCGTACCTGCCGAGCGCCTCACCGGTTTAGAACCGGGTGAGCTTTTTGTTCACCGTAATGTTGCAAACCTGGTCATTCACACCGATCTTAACTGCCTGTCGGTTGTTCAGTACGCGGTCGATGTACTGGAAGTTGAGCATATTATTATCTGTGGTCACTATGGCTGCGGCGGCGTACAGGCGGCGGTGGAGAACCCGGAGCTGGGTCTTATCAACAACTGGCTGCTGCATATCCGCGATATCTGGTTCAAACACAGCTCATTGCTGGGCGAAATGCCGCAGGAGCGTCGTCTGGATACCCTTTGCGAGCTGAATGTGATGGAACAGGTCTACAACCTGGGCCACTCAACGATTATGCAATCGGCGTGGAAACGCGGCCAGAAAGTGACTATTCACGGCTGGGCATACGGCATTCACGATGGTCTGCTGCGCAACCTTGATGTGACCGCAACCAACCGCGAAACGCTGGAACAGCGCTATCGCCAGGGTGTGTCGAACCTGAGCAAGAAGCACAGCAACCACAAGTAATGCTGCTGACGCCGGGTACTGCCCGGCCTGCAAAATGAAGCCGGGTCAATCCCGGCTTTTTTGCGCTTATTCGTCCAGCATCACCACTTTACCGACGTACGGCAGGTGACGATAACGCTGAGCGTAGTCAATCCCATAGCCCACCACAAACTCATCAGGGATAGAGAAACCAACAAACTCCACGTCCACGTGCACTTCGCGACGCTCGGGCTTATCAAGCAACGTGCAGATGGAGAGTGATTTCGGCTCACGCAGGCTCAGAATTTCACGCACTTTTGACAGCGTATTACCTGAGTCGATAATATCTTCGACAATCAAAACGTCTTTGCCACGGATATCTTCATCCAGATCCTTGAGGATCTTAACATCACGGGTTGAAGACATGCCGCTGCCGTAGCTGGAGGCGGTCATAAAATCGACTTCATGTGACACCTGCACTTCGCGGCATAGATCGGCCATAAACATGAAGGAACCGCGCAGCAGACCCACCAGCACCATTTCGCTACCGCTGTCTTTGTAACGTTCCGTGATTTGACGACCCAGTTGTGCGATACGCGCTTTGATCTCCGCTTCCGGGATCATCACTTCGACAATATGTTTCATTTTAAAATAACCATATGATTTAAAAAACAAATCATTCAATACCGGTAACCTGATTCCGGTTATTGAAGCGCAAGGCGTGCAGTATACCAGCAAACGCATTTCTGATGCTTATCTGTCGATAAAGCTCATTTTGTGATGACGATCACACTTGTTAAATCCTATAATTAATTGCTACTAAAAAATTAACAAATTTAATGGTGTCTTGTTATGGCGGAAACAAAATCACAACAGTCAGGCCTCCTTGTGATCCTGACGGCGCTGTTCGCTGCATTTTGCGGACTGTATTTACTTATCGGCGGTATCTGGCTGGTGTCCATTGGCGGCTCCTGGTATTACCCGATTGCCGGCGTCGTGATGCTGGGCGTGACTGCGCTGGTATGGCGGCGTAAGCGGGCTGCATTGTGGCTGTATGCCGCACTGCTGCTGGCCACCATGGTCTGGGGCGTGTGGGAGGTGGGCTTTGACTTCTGGGCACTGACTCCCCGTAGCGACATTCTGGTGTTCTTTGGCATCTGGCTGATTTTGCCGTTTGTCTGGCGCCGACTATTTGTCCCGTCAGCGGGAGCGGTACAGGCGCTGGTCATTGCACTGGTACTCAGCGGTGGCATTCTGACCTGGGCCGGATTTAACGATCCGCAGGAAGTGAAAGGCACCCTGAGCGCAGATTCCACCCCTGCGGCGCCTATCTCTCAGGTTGCTGACGGTGACTGGCCTGCTTATGGCCGTAATCAGGAAGGTCAGCGCTACTCTCCCCTGAAACAAATCAACGCCGACAACGTGAAAAACTTGCAGGAAGCCTGGGTATTTCGTACCGGCGACCTGAAGCTGCCCACCGATCCGGGTGAACTGACCAATGAAGTGACGCCGATTAAAGTCGGTAACATGCTCTACCTGTGTACCGCTCACCAGCGCCTGTTCGCACTGGATGCCGCAACCGGGAAAGAGAAATGGCACTTCGATCCGCAGTTGAATGCTAATCAGTCCTTCCAGCATGTCACCTGCCGTGGCGTTTCTTATCATGAAGCGCGGGCTGAAACGGCCAGCCCGGATGTGGTCGCGGACTGCCCGCGGCGTATTATGCTGCCGGTTAACGATGGCCGTCTGTTTGCCATTAACGCCGACAATGGCAAGCCGTGCGAAACCTTTGCCAACAAAGGCATTCTGAACCTACAGACCAATATGCCGGACACCACGCCGGGGCTGTATGAGCCAACTTCACCGCCGATCATCACCGATAAGGTGATTGTGATTGCCGGTTCAGTAACCGATAACTTCTCCACCCGGGAAACCTCCGGCGTTATCCGCGGTTTTGACGTGAATAGCGGCAAACTGCTGTGGGCCTTCGATCCGGGCGCGAAAGACCCCAATGCTATTCCGTCTGATGAGCACACCTTTACCTTTAACTCCCCCAACTCCTGGGCTCCGGCGGCTTATGATGCGAAGCTGGATCTGGTGTATCTGCCAATGGGTGTGACCACCCCGGATATCTGGGGCGGTAACCGCACGCCGGAGCAGGAGCGTTATGCCAGTGCCATCGTCGCGCTGAATGCGACCACCGGTAAACTCGCCTGGAGTTATCAGACGGTTCACCACGATTTGTGGGATATGGATATGCCATCCCAGCCGACGCTGGCAGACATTACCGTTAACGGCAAAACCGTTCCGGTGATTTATGCGCCCGCGAAAACCGGCAATATCTTCGTACTGGATCGCAGCAACGGCAAGCTGGTGGTTCCTGCACCGGAAAAACCAGTCACTCAGGGGGCGGCAAAAGGCGATTACGTTAGCAAAACTCAGCCGTTCTCCGATCTCAGCTTCCGACCGAAGAAAGATCTGACCGGTGCGGATATGTGGGGTGCCACGATGTTCGACCAGTTGGTGTGCCGCGTGATGTTCCATCAACTGCGCTATGAAGGTATCTTCACGCCGCCATCGGAACAGGGCACGCTGGTCTTCCCGGGTAACCTGGGAATGTTCGAGTGGGGCGGGATCTCCGTTGACCCGAACCGTCAGGTGGCGATTGCTAACCCAATGGCCCTGCCGTTTGTGTCGAAACTGATCCCACGCGGTCCGGGTAACCCAATGGAGCAGCCGAAAGACGCGAAAGGCAGTGGTACTGAAGCCGGGATTCAGCCGCAGTACGGCGTGCCGTTTGGCGTGACGCTCAATCCGTTCCTCTCTCCGTTCGGTCTGCCGTGTAAACAGCCGGCATGGGGTTACATCGCAGCAACAGATCTGAAAACCAACCAGGTGGTATGGAAGAAACGTATTGGTACGCCGCAGGACAGCATGCCGTTCCCGATGCCGGTTCCGGTGCCGTTCAATATGGGTATGCCGATGTTAGGCGGCCCAATTTCTACCGCCGGTAACGTGCTGTTTATTGCGGCGACCGCAGATAACTACCTGCGTGCGTACAATATGAGCAACGGCGAGAAACTGTGGCAGGGTCGTCTGCCAGCCGGTGGACAGGCAACGCCTATGACCTATGAGGTTAATGGCAAGCAGTATGTTGTCATCTCCGCAGGCGGCCATGGTTCGTTTGGTACCAAGATGGGCGACTATATCGTCGCTTATGCGCTGCCGGACGAGAATTAAAAGCAAAACGGCAACTTCGGTTGCCGTTTTCAGACTGCTGACAAAGTCCTGGCCGTGAGGCCGGGACTTTGATCTAATTAAGTCAGTGCAATTAACGGACTGAC
>NZ_CBFFRJ010000003.1:0-80075 GCF_965644225.1 Phytobacter sp. V91
AGGGCCAGCACCTGTTCACCGGCGTTATGTTTCTCCAGAAAATGACGGAAATTCATGATGGTGGTGCGGTCGGGGACACAGCAGTCGATACCGGCAAACTGACGAAATGGCAGCATGTCATGAAGGGCATCTTCGGCAGCACTGTCACTGAGGTCAAACCAGAGTTGCAGGCAGTGAATACGCAGCATGAGCAACAGGGGAAAAGGTCTGCGTCCCCGTCGGGATGAGGGATAGCAGGGAAGCAGCATATCAGCGATATCGTGCCATGGGACAAGAACATCCATACGGTCAAGGAACTGTTTTTTGCGGGAGGAATAGCTGGAAAGTGCGGGCATCGTGAAAAATCTATGGCAAAGAAAGCCTTATGTTCTCATAACTGACGATTAAATCGCACCTTCCTTAGTACCATTCCTGTAGGGTATGAAAATGGGGAATTTTTTCCAGGAAAAAACTGGGCTGCCGGATGTTTTGACGGCTCTTCCGGGATTAACAATATACTTTTAGTTAGGTGAACTATTTGGCTAAGAATTGGAGTCATTTTTTCTCATATTCTTAATAAGAAGATGTGATATCAGTGATCATTTCTACACACTATTCGACTAGAAATCTAAAGATCAAACAAATCCTTCATTTTAATCTCCAACCCGCTAGCAATAACCCCAATTACTTCCAAAGTGGGATTTCTCACGCCTCGCTCAATCCCACTGATATAAGTGCGATCTAAACCACACTTATCTGCAAAAGCCTCTTGCGAGAGCCCGGCCTTTAAGCGAAGAGCTTTAACGCGTTGCCCGAAGCGCAATGTGATGTCTTTTGTATTTTCCATGCAAATAAGCATTAACTCTTGTTGCTTATCAGACCACGGACGATGAGTCACATATGAGAGATTTTGTCGATTTAATCGATAAAGTTGGAATGTCAGGCTGGATCGTGAAATACGAACAGTGATGCCAGTTCGGTGTGAAGGGCAGTGGCGAGAATATAAAGTACTTCAAGCGTTGGGTTGCGGGTACCACGTTCAATACCGCTGATATAGGTGCGATCGAGTCCACACTTATCGGCAAAACTTTCCTGCGAAAGTCCGGCCTCGAGTCTAAGTGCTCTGACACGCTGTCCCAGCAGGACTTTGACATCTTCTGATCTTTTCATGCGACAAGCATTAGTATTTGATGATTATAAGTCCACGGACTATTAGTCACATCTGTAAGGCTTTGTGCTACTATGTGACTTATAGTCAACATGAAAGGAGATCATATGAAACATCAGGACTGGCATCCCGCAGATATCATTGCGAGTTTAAGAAAAAAAGGAACTTCACTGGCCGCACTTTCCCGTGAGTCGGGGCTGGCTTCATCCACGTTAGCCAATGCATTGACCCGCCACTGGCCGAAAGGGGAGCGACTAATCGCTGAAGCTCTGAATACTCAACCAGAACAGATCTGGCCTTCACGCTATCAAGGTAATAAAACTTATCGCGAGAAGCAGAAAGAGCAGGTGACGTAAGCGTAAGGCTGATGACAACGCTTGGATGCCCGATGGCGAAAGCTTATCGGGCCTGGACCGGAATGGTTGCCCCAGGCCGGATAAGGCGCTGGCTGTCATCCGGAGAAAAGGTTTGTCAGCACTTCGAAGTCAGTGCGATCGGCGGTTTTTTATTTTCGCTATACAGCATAGTATTGAGCCTCTTAATCAGCAGATCCAGGAGGCACAATGACCACGCGCAATATCGAACAAGGCTTCTGGCGTTCAGAATCTGCCCCCTGGATTGAGCTGCGCACCACCTGGCAGAGTACGCAGGCCTATAAACTGCATCAGCATCCGCAGCTGTCTGTTGGCGCGATCCTTGAAGGCGAGACGCTGGCCTGGTGCGGTGGGCAGGAGTATCACCTGCAGCCTGAAGAGATGATCCTGATTGCACCCAGGGCAGCGCACAGCTGCAACCCGGTTGCCGGGATCCCCCGGAGTTACCATATGCTCTATCTCGATCAGCAATGGTGCCTCGAACAACTTGGCTGGCCGGTCGATGCCACGCTGTGCTGCGAACAAACCCAGTTGCGCTGTCCCGCGTCGCTTGGTGCATTTAAACGCGTCACTGAACTGCTCCAGAAAAACGAGACTGATGCGCTACCCGCTGCCGTCCGTGCATTGCTGGCGGTATTGCCGGGACTAAAAATACGTGCCCCAGGTCCGCAAGATTTTCAGGAGATGCAGTCGGCGCTGCAGGCTGATTTTTGCGGCGCTCCCTCGCTGGACAAACTCGCCAGTCATTATGCGCTGCGCAAAGAGACGCTGATCCGTCAGTTTAAACAGGCCACGGGGCTGACGCCTGGCGCCTGGCTGAACAATGCCCGCGTTGAGTTTGCTAAAAACCGGCTGCGGGCAGGGGGGGAGATTACCGATGTGGGTTATCAAAGCGGCTTTGCCGATCAAAGCCATTTTCACCGCACTTTTGTCAGTTTTACCGCCTCTACGCCGCGCCAGTATGCCCGGTCGCGATCAATATCCGACAATAAATAACGCCGCACCCTGACTACAGTGACCTTCTTTGGTTTTTGAGGTCACTATGTCATTTATCGCATATTTTATTCCTGCCGCCTTCCCGCTCCTGGCCCTGTCACACTTTGTGGCGTTGATAAGCCCGGGCCCTGATTTTTTTCTGCTGGCGGGGTACGCCATTCGCTACCGTCTGCGCGGGAGTGCGGGAATCGGGCCGGGCATTGCGCTGGGGAACGCGCTCTATATTGTGCTGGCGCTGTACGGCTGGCATCTGTTGCAGGACTACACCCTGTTATTTCGCGGGATTGAAATTGCTGGTGCGTTGTATCTGATCTGGATTGGCAGCCATCTGCTGCGCAGTCGCCCACAGCAATTAACACTGAATGCGACTGCTGAAGGTTGCCCGACTCTGCGCAAACAGTTCCTGCTGGGGCTGGGCTCGGCGCTGCTGAATCCCAAAAACGCACTCTTCTATCTGGCGCTGATGACCTCGATTCTCGGGGCAGGGGTCACGCTCCCACAGCAGATATTTTCCGGGATATGGATGAGTGTTGCCGTACTTGGCTGGAATCTGCTGGTTGCCGCCCTGATCGGTTTATCCGCCGTGCAGGCGCGGATCACATCATATGTTCATATCATTGAGCGGCTTGCCGGGGGCATTCTCGCGGGATTCGGCGTGCTGATGATCCTCGCGATGCTTCGTCACGCATGGGGATAACAATGTCTGCATTTATCCGTCGGGTTAGCGCTGTGCGGCAGGGTCGACAGGTTGACTGATTTGCTGGGACTGGAGCTTATCCTGATGGTGATACCAGGCGCCAATTGAGGAATAAATAAAACGGCCGAAGAAAAAGATAAAGCTGATAAGCAGTACGATACGGGTCATGCGACTGTCAAATCGATGTCGTTTTCGCATAGTGGTTGCCTGACTCACAATGGTTCCCTGGATAAGCCCTGTAAAAAGGGCGACAGCAACATTAAGTCACAGAGTGCTGATAAGGTCAATTCATCGCCAGATAAAAGCGAAATCAGCAAAAACATAACTTTAAATAATATAAATAAATTAAACATTTAGCGTGGAAATGATAAATTCATTTTCACGAGAAAAAAAGTAAGAAAAAATTTAACTACCCCGTCTTTGTTGATATAAGTCAATTATTACGTGTGGCTGGGAACTAAAATTTCTGCTCGTTTATCGCGTTGGGCCTAAACAGTCAGGATGGATGCCTGCCTGAACACTCCCCCTCAGGACCCTAGGTTGTATACCGAGCATCTATGACTTTCAAGAAACAGTACCGGCAGTATAAAGACAGATGGTGGGCGCTGCCTCTCATCCTGCCTTCTCTGTTGCTTCCTTTGTTCAGTATGGCTAATACTTTTACTTCGTTGTCTGGCGAAGGGGTTGCTCTTTTTTACCTGCCCATTGCCGTACTGATGAGCCTGATGGCGGTTTACGGCCTGGCGGCAGTTCCCGGAATGATTATCGGGCTGGTGCTGTTTTTTAGCCCGGATGAGCCGTGGCAACTTGTGGCGCAGACGCTGCATTTACTGGTGCCGGTCATGCTCAGTTGGGGAGGATACCGTGTTTTTGTGACCCGCAGGCACAACATTGCCTACGGTGATGCCCGCCTGCTGGTTCAGCGCCTGTTCTGGCAGGTATTTTGCCCGGCAACCCTGTATGTGACCATTCTGCAATTTGTTATCTGGTTATCGCTCTATGACACGATATTAAGTAATACCAATGCGTTAACCCTGGATATTCATCTGCTTATTGATTATCAGGCGATCCTGGTGGGGACGCTAATCGGCATCCCCACCTGCTATCTGCTGATTCGTATCATCCGCAATCCCCGCTATCTGCGCAGCTGGTTCTCGCAACTGCGAAATGAATGCGATCCTAAAGTGACCCGTGCCGAACAGGTTATCTGGCTGGCGTTAGCGGCAGGGCTCATCATTCTGCTGTTACGTCCGTTGACCGAAAGCAGCACCATTTTCGGGACCAGCTACACCTTATCGCTCATTCTTCCGGTGATGCTGTGGGGTTCGCTGCGCTTTGGCTATCGGCTGATTACTTTGCTCTGGGCGCTGTTGCTCGTGGTGTTTGTTCATTATTTCTACCGCTATCTGCCCGTGTATTCCGGCTATGAAGTCCAGCTGGCTATCGCCTCATCCTGCTATCTGGTTTACACCGTCATCATTCACTGTGTGGCGCTGCTGGCGACGCGTCAGCGGCAATTGCATGAGCGTGCCCGGCGTCTGGCGTATCTGGATCCGGTGGCGCATATGCCTAACCTGCGCGCGTTGAGCCGCGCCCTTGCTGACTCACCCTGGTCGGTATTGTGCCTGTTGCGTATTCCGGAGCTGGAGCTGCTGGGGCGTAACTACGGCATTATGTTGCGCATTCAGTACAAGCAAAAGCTGGCGGAGTGGATCGGGCAACTGCTGGATACGGGGGAAGATGTGTATCTGCTGACAGGCTACGATCTTGCCATTCGGATGCACTCCCGCTCGCACCAGAGCCGGATTGAGGAAGTCGACCTGCTGATTAAGCAGTTTCGTTTTTCCTGGGATGATATGCCGCTGCAGCCGCAGGTCGGGATGAGCTATTGCTATGTCCGCTCACCGGTTCAGCATCTCTATCTGCTGCTGGGGGAGCTAAGCACCATTGCGGATCTGTCGCTGGCAACCAATCATCCGGAAAGCCTGCAACAACGCGGAGCGGTAAATCTGCAACGCAGCCTGAAAGGCAAGGTGGACATGATGAGCCGCCTGCAGCGCGCGCTCGAAGAGAACCGCTTCAGCCTGATGGTGCAGCCCATTATTGGTATGCGCGGCGACAACTATCATGAAATATTGCTGCGCATGAAAGAGGAAAACGGCGAGTACATCCATCCTGATGTTTTCCTTCCCGTTGCCCATGAGTTTGGCCTTTCATCGCGCATCGATCTGTGGGTTGTTGAGCATGTTCTGAGTTTTATGGCCGCGCAGCGTGAACGTCTACCGGGTCAACGTTTCTCCATTAACCTCTCGCCGACCTCCGTCTGTCGGGCCCAGTTTTCCCTCGAAGTCGGGCGGTTATTGCGTAAATACAATATAGAAGCCTGGCAGCTTATTTTCGAAGTCACTGAGAGCACTTCACTGTCGAATTTACGTCAGGCCAACCAGACGCTGAGCCAGTTACAACAGATGGGATGCCGGGTGGCAATCGATGATTTTGGCACCGGCTATGCCAGCTATGCGCGGCTGAAAAATGTGAATGCGGATATTCTCAAGATCGACGGCAGCTTTATCCGCAATATTGTTTCCAACAGCCTGGATTACCAGATTGTGGCCTCTATCTGTCATTTAGCACGGATGAAGAAAATGCTGGTGGTGGCGGAATATGTCGAAAGCGAAGAGATACGCAGCGCAGCAATTGCGCTGGGTATCGATTATTTACAGGGCTATTTGATAGGCAAACCCGTACCGGTGGAAAGTCTGCAACGGGATGCGTAACGGCCTGATCTCAGGCCGCGACGTCGGGTGCTTGTTCTTCTTCGATCTTCAGTCGCCAGCCGGTGACCGATTCCCAGTAATCCTGCTCTTTTTCCAGATCGAACAGCACCAGAGCATTCTGGCTGAACCAGTCGTGCGGGAAACTCAGCGTCCAGTGATTATCGTCCGTGGTCAGACGCAGGGTCGGCGGCGTGGTGGTCGCCTGACGTTGGTTATTAAGCAGCACGCCAAGACGTAAAATCTGCACCAGCGGCAGGAACTGCTTTTTCCTGAACAGGGTGAAGCGGGGCAGATCGTCGAGCTTGATCCCCTTACGGTGATAGCGCACAAGCGTTGCCATCATCAGCTGCTGCTCCTGATTGAAGCCGGGCAAATCACTGTGTTGCAGAATATAGGCCGAATGGCGGTGCATACCGCTGTGGTTAATATTCAGCCCCACTTCGTGCAGCATCACCGCCCATTTGAGCAGGGCGGCCAGCTGCGGATTCGCCTGCTTCGGGTTTTGCGCCTGCCACTGATCAAACATATTGGTGGTGGTTTCCAGCACCCGGCGGGCCTGATCCCGGTCAATATTGTACTGACTGGCAAGCGCCTGTGCGGTGCGGCTGCGGATATCCTGATGACGGAAGCGACCTTCCATCTCATACAGAACGCCTTCGCGTAGTGCGCCGTCAGACAGGCGTAGCTCGCGAATGGCCAGCGCATCAAAGACGCCACACATAATGGCAAGGCCAGGCACAAAGACCGCTTTACGCTCTTCAGAAAGTCCCGGCAGGCTGAGTTCGTTGAAATTTTTGAATTTCAGTACTTCAGCGACCAGCTTATCGAGGCGCTCCGGGGTAATAAAACCGTCTTTTTCCCCCATGGCCAGCAGGACTTCATGGGCGGCTTTGATGGTGCCGGAGGCACCGAGCGCAACGTTCCAGCCCTGAATACGGTACTGCCATGCCAGGGTTTCCAGTTTTTGCACCGCTGACATCCGGGCGCGCTGGAAGCTTTCGCGATTCAGGGCGCCACCGGGGAAATAGGTCTGGGCAAAGCTGACGCACCCCATCCGGCGGCTTTCCACCATGCGAGGTTCAAAATCTTCACCGATCACCAGCTCAGTCGAGCCGCCGCCAATGTCGATCACCAGCTTGCGGCCTTTTTCCGGTTGGGTATGCTCAACGCCCATAAAAATCAGACGCGCTTCTTCGTTACCGGAAATAATCTCGATAGGGTAAGGAATAACCTGCTCGGCGCGCTTAAGAAATTCAGCTGCATTACGCGCCTGACGCAATGTGTGGGTACCCACAATGCAGACGCTGGAAGGCTCAAAACCCTGCAAGCGCTCAGCAAAGAGCGACAGGCAGTTCAGCCCACGCTCCATGGCCTCTTCACTTAGCGTGCTGTTGGCATCAAGGCCGTCGGCCAGATGCACGCGCTGCTTGAGGCGGCCAATTATTTGCATCGCGCCATCCACGACGCGCGCGATTACCATATGAAAACTGTTCGAACCCAGGTCGACCGCGGCAAATTCCTGCGGGCGTGGCGTGTTGTCATTTATCGGCATAGATTAATCAGGCTGTTCAAGTGAAGTCAGGTATTCATGAATCGCGAGCTGCGCGCGCACTTTACGGCGATTGCCGCGCGGCACATAACGATTACTTAGCTCTTTATCGACATAGCGGGCTTTCACGGTATCACTGAACAGAATGTCGATGATATCCAGTACTTGCTGCCTGAGGCGCGGGTCAAGTAACGGCGCTGCCACTTCGATACGGTAATCGATATTTCGCGTCATCCAGTCGGCTGACGACAGATACACTTTCTTGTCGCCACCATTATCAAAAATATAGATCCTGTCGTGCTCAAGGAAACGGTCAACAATGCTAATTACACGAATATTGTCGCTGATGCCACTCAGTTCAGGGATCAACGAACACATACCGCGTACCAGCAGGTTGATCTGGACACCGGAGCTGGATGCCGCATACAGCCTGTCTACCAGCCCTTTATCAACAAGGTTATTGATTTTCAGGGTGATGCCGGCAGGCAGTCCTTTCTGCGCATTGGCAATCTCTTTGTCGATCATCTCATAGAGAAGTGGACGTGAATTTTGCGGCGATACCAGCAGATAGTCGAAATGCACCGGTCGGTAAGGGTTTTCAATAAAGCTGAATACCCGACGAACTTCATTGGTGATACGGGCATCGGCGGTCAGTAAAGAGTAGTCGGTATAGATACGAGCCGTCTTCTCGTTAAAGTTGCCGGTGCCAATATGGGCATAACGCACAATCTCTTCCCCTTCCATACGCGAAATGAGGAACAGCTTGGCGTGAATTTTCAGGCCCGGCGCGGAGAAGATAACCTGCACACCGGCTTCGGTCAGACGTTTGGCCCAGTGAATATTCGCCTCTTCGTCGAAACGCGCCTGCAGTTCCACCACGACGGTCACTTTTTTACCATTGTGGGCGGCATGGATCATCGAGTCGATAATGCGCGAATCTTTTGCCACGCGATAGATGTTGATCTTAATCGCCAGCACGCTCGGGTCAAATGAGGCCTGGCGCAGCAGTTCAAGCACATGCTCAAAGGTGTGATACGGATAATAGAGCAGCACGTCCCGCTCGCGAACGGCATCAAAGCCATTACGGAATTTATCAAACCAGACGTGACGCAGGCGCGGCAACGGCTTATTCACCAGGTTGGCTTTGCCGACGTTCGGGAAGCCAATAAAGTCTTTAAAGTTGTGGTAGCGACCGCCAGGAATAATGGAGTCAAACCGGGAGATGGTCAGCTTATCACGCAGCATATCCACCATTGCATCCGGCATATCGCGCTGATAGACAAAACGCACGGGCTCTGCGGTCAGACGCTGCTTAAGGCTGGAGGACATCAGCTCCATCAGGCTCGATTCCATCTCGTGGACCAGATCATACTCGGAATCACGGGTCATCTTCATCGAGTAGGCATTCAGCGAATCGTAATCGAAAAAGCCGCTGAAAATATCATCGAGACAGTAACGCAGAATGTTATCCAGCAGGATCATCGGCTTGCGACGGCGCGGCGCTTCCGGCGGCAGGTTGACAAAGCGTGGCACCTTGTCTGATGGAATTTCCAGCAGGGCGTAACGAATGGTATCGCCACGAACAATTTCGACCGCCAGATAGGTGTAATCGTCTTTTAAGAATCGAATCAGGTTGGTTTCGCGATTAATCAGCGTCGGGGTAATGTGCTGGCGTAAGTAGTGTTTGAAATAGTGGCGCAGCCAGGTTTGCTGGTTAACGGAAAGCTGACGTTCGTTAATCAAAAAGATTTGATTACGCGCCATCTCAAGCAGTAAGTCATTGTACAGAGAGTCAAATTCCTGGTCGGCTTTCAGTACTCTGGTCTGGATTTTACCCAGCAAATGACGTGACTGGGTGTTCGTTCCTTGTCCTTGTTCTTCGCTAATAATGATACGGCGCTTAAGTTCTGCGAAACGGACCTTATAGAACTCATCAAGGTTATTGGAATAAATGCCAAGAAAACGCATACGCTCGATAAGCGGGTTGCTTTTGTCCGCGGCTTCCTGCAGAACGCGCTCGTTAAAGCACAACCAACTCAGTTCTTTTTCCAGATATAACTTTTCCTGACCCATTACAGCTTACACTCCAGTTAACTCTCGGGACACGGCAATGCCTGCTCGCCAGGCGGTGTCCTCGTGTGCAGGTAAACGTTATTGTCGTTTGCGCGAGAAAGACACCACATATTATGGCGAGCTTTGCCATCAGATGTCCAACTGTGACAGATAAGTATGACAGTAATCTGATTGTCATCTTAATATAGACGTTGCGCGTGACGTTAAGTCACGCGCAAACAAAGAAAAACAGCTTAATCAGCCGCGTAGCCTTGTGCAGGCAAGCAGACACCATCCAGCCAGGCCTTATTCTCCTGCATGGCAAGACGCCCATCGACAAACCAGCCGACCACCAGTGGATAAATGGCATGTTCCTGGGTTTGCACGCGGGCAGTAATGTCTTCTTCCGTGTCATCCGCAAACACCGGGATTTGCGCCTGCAAAATAACCGGGCCGCCATCCAGCTCATCAGTAACAAAATGCACGGTAGTGCCGTGAAGTTCGTCGCCGTTTTCCAGTACCTGACGGTGAGTATTGAGGCCAGGATATTTGGGCAACAGGGAAGGGTGGATATTAATAAGACGTGTAGCGTAATGGGCGACGAACGCCGGGCTGAGGATACGCATATAGCCTGCCAGCACGACCAGGTCCGGCGCGTAGGCGTCAATTTCCTGCATCAGTTGGCGGTCGAAGCCTTCGCGACTGGCAAACTGCGAAGCCAGAAGGGCATGAGCGGGAATACTGGCTTCCCGCGCACGTTCAAGGCCGAACGCGTCGGCCTTATTACTGAATACTGCCCTGATGGTGCCATTGATTTTCTTTTGTTTGCAGGCATCAATAATCGCCTGCAAATTGCTTCCGCTGCCGGAAATAAGCACCACTATATTTTTCATTCGATGATCACGCGCTCACTGGAATCGGATGCTTTGATAATACCGATTCTCCACGCGTTTTCACCTTTGGCATTCAACAATGCGATAGCCTTATCAGCTTCCGCTTCCGGCAGAGCGATAACCATACCAACGCCACAGTTAAAGGTGCGGTACATTTCATGGCGGCTGACGTTGCCAGCGCTTTGCAGCCAGTCAAAGACGGCTGGCCACTGCCAGGACGCTTCGTCAATCACCGCCTGAGTGTTGTCCGGCAGCACGCGCGGGATATTCTCCCAGAAGCCGCCGCCGGTCAGGTGGGCAATGGCGTGTACGTCCACATTTTCAATCAGTTCCAGGATTGATTTTACGTAGATGCGGGTTGGCGTCAGCAGGTGATCGGCCAGTGATTTACCTTCGAGCTGGGTGGTTTCCGGATCGCAACCGCTCACTTCAATCACTTTACGCACCAGCGAGTAACCGTTGGAGTGCGGACCGCTGGAAGCCAGAGCAATCAGTACGTCGCCATCGGTAACTTTCGAACCGTCGATGATCTCAGATTTTTCAACCACGCCGACGCAGAAACCCGCAACGTCATAATCTTCACCGTGGTACATGCCCGGCATCTCTGCGGTTTCACCGCCGACCAGCGCGCAACCTGATTGCAGGCAACCTTCGGCAATACCGGTTATCACGCTGGATGCAGTATCGACGTCCAGTTTGCCCGTGGCGTAGTAGTCGAGGAAGAACAGTGGCTCAGCGCCCTGTACCACCAGGTCGTTCACGCACATGGCAACCAGATCGATCCCGATGCTGTCGTGACGTTTCAGATCCATCGCCAGGCGCAGTTTTGTACCCACGCCGTCAGTGCCGGAAACCAGTACTGGCTCACGATATTTTTGCGGCAATGCGCACAGCGCGCCGAAGCCACCCAGGCCGCCCATAACTTCAGGACGACGGGTTTTCTTCACCACGCCTTTGATTCGGTCTACCAGAGCATTACCTGCGTCAATATCAACACCGGCATCTTTGTAGCTAAGAGAGGTTTTATCGGTCACTGCTTGAGTCCCCACGCGTTTGCTTGCGGTTCACCCGCCATTTTTCAGGCTGCCAGCTGAAACAGGGCGGGTGACAGAAATAAAATTCGGCGCAATTCTAACAGTGAAGGCAAACGTTTGCGAGTCCATTATTTCAGGGCAGTGAGGATTCTTAGGATATACTCTTTTCCAGTCTGATTGATCAGGATCAACGCCGTATCTGTAGCGCAACGGAAAAAAAGCGGTATAATCCGGCGATTTTTTTTGTGGCTACCACCTTTTAGGGGAAGGAGAAGAGTATGAAGGTTGTGGAAGTAAAACACCCACTCGTCAAACACAAGCTGGGACTGATGCGCGAACATGACATCAGCACTAAACGCTTTCGTGAACTCGCCTCGGAAGTCGGTAGCTTGCTGACCTATGAAGCGACTGCTGATCTGGAAACAGAACGCGTCGTGATCGAGGGCTGGAACGGCCCGGTAGAAGTTGAGCAGATCAAAGGTAAAAAAATCACCGTAGTGCCGATCCTGCGTGCCGGCCTTGGCATGATGGAAGGCGTGCTGGAACACGTCCCGAGCGCGCGTATCAGCGTTGTCGGTATTTATCGCAACGAAGAGACGCTGGAGCCGGTACCTTACTTCCAGAAGCTGGTTTCCAATATCGACGAACGTATGGCGCTGGTCGTTGACCCAATGCTTGCCACCGGCGGTTCCATGATCGCCACCATCGACCTGCTGAAAAACGCCGGCTGCCACAGCATTAAAGTGCTGGTGTTGGTTGCCGCGCCGGAAGGCCTGGCTGCGCTTGAGAAAGCTCACCCTGATGTCGAGCTGTACACTGCCTCGATCGACAAAGGTCTTAACGAGCACGGATACATTATTCCGGGCCTCGGCGATGCTGGTGACAAAATCTTTGGTACCAAGTAAATGATTTAAAAATTAAAGCCGACTTTAGAAGTCGGCTTTTTTTTGGCGTAAACCACAACAGAATCCACCTGATTGCATCACGCAGTTTATAAAACTGTGCGATGAACGATGGGTGGAACATATACAACAACACGTAACACTTAGAGGAAAACACTATGACGCGCCGTGCTATCGGGGTGAGTGAAAGACCGCCGCTTTTACAGACAATCCCGCTTAGTTTGCAGCACTTGTTCGCTATGTTTGGCGCAACCGTGCTGGTGCCAATCCTGTTTCACATCAACCCGGCCACCGTGCTGTTGTTTAATGGTGTCGGAACGCTGCTGTATCTCTTTATCTGTAAGGGTAAAATTCCGGCTTACCTGGGTTCCAGCTTTGCCTTTATTTCACCGGTGCTGCTGCTTCTGCCGCTGGGCTACGAAGTGGCGCTGGGTGGATTTATCATGTGCGGCGCGTTGTTCTGCGTCGTCGCTTTTATTGTGAAGAAAGCGGGCACGGGCTGGCTGGATGTGATGTTCCCGCCTGCGGCAATGGGCGCAATCGTTGCCGTCATCGGTCTGGAACTGGCCGGTGTCGCAGCCGGTATGGCCGGTTTGCTGCCAGCTGAAGGGCAATCCGCAGACACCAAAACGGTGATTATCTCGATGGTGACGCTGGGCGTGACGGTGTTCGGTTCGGTGCTGTTCCGTGGTTTCCTTGCCATCATCCCGATTCTGATTGGCGTGCTGGCGGGCTATGCGCTCTCCTTCGCCATGGGCGTGGTTGATTTCACTCCGATTGCCAAGGCGCACTGGTTTGCTCTGCCGACCTTCTACACCCCGCGCTTCGAATGGTTCGCTATTTTCACTATTCTGCCAGCAGCGCTGGTGGTGATTGCGGAACACGTGGGCCACCTGGTAGTGACGGCGAACATCGTGAAGAAAGACCTGATCCGCGATCCTGGCCTGCACCGCTCCATGTTTGCCAACGGCTTCTCCACCATGATTTCCGGTTTCTTCGGCTCCACGCCGAACACCACTTACGGTGAAAACATCGGCGTGATGGCGATTACCCGCGTCTACAGTACCTGGGTTATCGGCGGGGCGGCAATCATCGCCATCCTGCTCTCCTGCGTGGGTAAACTGGCGGCGGCTATCCAGATTATCCCGGTTCCGGTCATGGGCGGCGTTTCTCTGCTGCTGTACGGAGTAATCGGTGCATCCGGTATTCGCGTGCTGATCGAATCTAAAGTGGATTACAGCAAAGCGCAAAACCTGATCCTGACCTCGGTTATTCTGATCATCGGGGTGAGCGGCGCGAAAGTGCACATTGGCGCCGCAGAGCTGAAAGGCATGGCGCTGGCGACGATCGTCGGCGTGTGCCTGAGCCTGATCTTCAAACTGATCAGCGTCCTGCGCCCGGAAGAAGTGGTACTGGATGCCGATGACAGTAAAGCAAAAACGCACTAAAGGTCATCAGTAAACCGGGTTTGCTGCCCGGTTCAAACGCAGTGCAGTTTTATGATAGACTCACTGCGTTTTATTAAAGCCCTGTTGAGGTACGTCTGAACACACCGGCACAGCTTTCCCTGCCACTCTATCTCCCTGACGACGAAACTTTTGCGAGTTTCTGGCCGGGCGACAACCCTTCTTTGCTGGCGGCATTGCAAAATGTCCTTCGCCAGGAGCATAGCGGATATATCTATCTCTGGTCGCGTGAGGGCGCAGGTCGCAGCCACTTGCTGCACGCCGCCTGTGCCGAGTTGTCGCAACGAGGTGACGCAGTGGGCTATGTTCCGCTCGATAAGCGCACCTGGTTTGTCCCTGAAGTACTGGACGGCATGGAGCACCTTTCGCTGGTTTGCATCGATAATATTGAGTGTATTGCGGGTGACGAACTCTGGGAAATGGCGATGTTTAATCTCTATAACCGCATTCTGGAGTCCGGAAAAACGCGATTATTGATAACCGGCGACAGACCGCCGCGCCAGCTTAACCTCGGCTTACCGGATCTGGCTTCGCGCCTCGACTGGGGGCAAATCTACAAGCTGCAACCCCTTTCCGATGAAGACAAACTGCTGGCGCTGCAACTGCGTGCGCGGCTACGTGGGTTTGAACTGCCGGAAGACGTGGGGCGTTTTCTGCTTAAACGCCTGGACAGAGAAATGCGTACCCTGTTTGATACGCTGGATGAACTGGATCGCGCCTCGATTACCGCGCAACGTAAACTGACCATCCCGTTTGTGAAAGACATTCTCAAACTGTAGGCCCGGTAAGCAACACGCCACCGGGCTTCCTTACTTAGCTGACGATCTCCAGCACCTGTTCAGGTGGGCGACCAATGCGCGCCTGGCCTTTGGCGACCACAATCGGGCGTTCCATTAACTTTGGATTGTCGACCATTGCCTGGATCAACTCACTTTCACTCAGTTGGGCGTTATCCAGCGCCAGTGATTTATAGAGATCCTCTTTTCTGCGCATCAACTCCCGTGCGCTGGACATACCCAGCATATGCAGCAGAGACTTGATGGTGGGCGCATCTGCCGGTGTGTCCAGATACAGCACCACTTCAGGTTCAATCCCCTGGCTCTTGAGCAGGTTCAGGGTCTCGCGGCTTTTGGAGCAACGGGGATTATGATAAATCTGCACCGCGTCAGTCATTTTTTCTCCTTTTTACATCTTCTCAAACGGGTGGAATGTTTTCTGTAGCTGGCGAAGCTGATCGATACGGGCGTCATACCGGGCCTGCTGCAAACTGCCCAGCTTGACTTGAGAACTGGCGCTGCTCAACAGCGAAATCGCCTGATCAAGGCGGCCAGTCAGAGCCAGGCCTTCTGCACGGGCGGCAAGTTCCAGATCGCGATGATTCAGCGCCGCTTCCGCCTGCGCCAGCAGATCCCAGCCATTCACATCTTCCTTCCAGGTGAAGGTGAAGCGGTTGAGGATTTTTTGTGCTTCAGCGGGTTGCCCACCGGTTAAATACGCATTGGCGAGGTTGAGTTGCAGCACCGGATTGCTTTTCAGGTCTTTGGCATTTTTCAGGCGATTAATCGCCTCACTGTTTTTGCTTTGTCCTAAATCGATATCGGTCGCCAGATCGAGAAACCAGGCATTATTGGGATCATTGCTGAGCAGCGGTTGCAGCGTTTTCATGGCATCCGCGTATTTTTGGCTGTCCATCGATTGTAACGCCCGACCATACTGTGCCGCGCGCTGTTCGCGAATATTGCCTTTTGCCCATGCGTCAAGCTGATCGCTGGTGAGCTGATTACGCCCGGATTTGTACATGCCGAGGGTTCTGGCTTTCGCCAGATAAAAATCCTCTGAGGATTGCACAACCACCGGGCGCATCTGGTTGGCGCGGTTACGGGCATCAGACAGACGGCTTTCCGGCAAGGGGTGCGTCAGCAGGATTTCTGGCGGCCTCGTGGAATAACGCGCCTGGTCGAGCAGTTTCTCCAGAAAAGTGGGCATTGCCTGAGGATCGAAACCGGCACGTTGCAGCACCTGGATCCCAATACGGTCCGCTTCCTGTTCATTCTGCTGGGTAAAGCTGATCATGCCCTGGCGGGTACCGGCCAGGGTGCCAGTTAACGCCGCCATCCCGGCCTGTGGGCTGGCCATCGCCAGTAAAATTGAGCCCAGAGCCCCCGCCCAGGTAAGAGGGGCGCTACGTTTCTGATCTTCCATTGCCCGCGCCAGATGACGTTGCGTGACGTGGGAGATTTCATGCGCCATCACCGAGGCGAGCTGACTTTCGTTGTCGGCGTAACGGAAGAGCGCCGAATGCAGCACCACGTTACCGCCAAAAAAGGCGAAGGCGTTGATCTCGTCATTATTGACCAGATAAAAGTGGAAGGGGGTCTTCACTGAATCGGCGTGGGAGACCAGTCGCATGCCAAGGCTGTTAATGTACTGGACCAACAAAGGATCGTTGATCAATGGGGCGCTGCCACGCAACTGGCGAACATAGAAGTCACCCATCTGCATTTCCTGTCCGATTGACAGGGTGCTTCCTGCTGAGGTTCCCATATCCGGCAGATTATCTACCGAGTCCGCGAAGGCGGGCGCAGCCGTGCTAAAGGTCAGGGCTGCGATAAGGGTTGCGACCAGCGTTTTTTTCAACTGACTGAACATAACCTCTGTCCTGTATATTGAGTGTTACCGTTTGACCAAAAGCGCGAAACTTTGTTCCTGCGCGCTGGAAAAGGGAGTTTAGCCGCGTTATTCATAGATTAAAATCTTTTTACCCGCAGGCGGTGTTTCAGTGCAAAGGCATTAAAAAGCGAAGTCTTTTTTGTGACATTTCGATACACTTCGTCTACTCACCTCGCTCAATCCGGCTCTCCCGGAAGGAATTTATGCTCGAATTGTTGATGCAGTGGTATCGCCGTCGCTTTAGCGATCCTGAAGCGATTGCGTTACTGGTCATTCTGCTGGCAGGTTTTGTTATCCTTTTCTTTTTCAATGGCCTGCTGGCACCGCTGTTGGTTGCCCTGGTGCTGGCTTACCTGCTCGAGTGGCCGACCGTTCGCCTGGAGCGTATCGGTATCTCCCGCCGCTGGGCCGCCTCGCTGGTACTGATTATCTTTGTTGGCATCTTAATGGTGATGGCTTTTGTGGTGATGCCGATTGCCTGGCAGCAGGGGATGAACCTGATCCGCGATATGCCTGGGATGCTCAATAAACTCTCCGACTATGCCGCCACGCTGCCCCGGCGTTATCCGATGTTAATGGATGCGGGCATCATTGATGCGATGGCGGAAAACATGCGCACCCGAATGTCCGGGATGGGCGACTCAGTGGTCAAATATTCCCTCGCCTCGCTGGTGGGGCTGCTGACGCTCGCGGTCTATCTGGTGCTGGTGCCGCTGATGGTCTTTTTCCTGGTGAAAGATAAAGAGCAGATGCTCAACGCGGTACGCCGTGTACTGCCGCGCAATCGCGGGCTGGCAGGCCAGGTCTGGAAAGAGATGAACCAGCAAATCACCAACTATATTCGCGGCAAAGTGCTGGAAATGATTGTGGTGGGCGTCGCTACCTGGTTTGGTTTTTTACTCTTTGGCCTCAATTACTCGTTGCTGTTAGCCGTGCTGGTGGGCTTCTCGGTGTTGATCCCCTATATCGGCGCGTTTGTGGTCACCATCCCGGTTGTCTGCGTGGCGCTGTTTCAGTTCGGCGCAGGCACCGAGTTCTGGAGCTGCTTTGCGGTCTATCTGATTATTCAGGGGCTGGACGGCAATCTACTGGTGCCGGTGCTCTTCTCCGAGGCCGTCAACCTGCATCCGCTGGTTATCATCCTGTCAGTGATTATTTTTGGCGGTCTGTGGGGATTCTGGGGTGTGTTCTTCGCCATCCCGTTAGCGACGCTGGTCAAGGCCGTTATCCACGCCTGGCCGGACGCACCGGTGGTTGACGAACCGCATTAATTTTTACTCAGTGCGGCCTGTTTCCCCTCTCCTCAAAAAGAGGCGAGGGGTGGAATGGGCCTGTTTCTCAATTTGATAACTGGCCTGAGGCGATATTGATAAAAAGGGGCCAGTTGCAGCGCCATCAGTGCCTGTTATTTTGATTACGCAGATAGATAATCCAGTAGGTCACGCCCACCAGTAATCCACCGCCGATAATATTGCCGATGGTTACCGGGATCAGATTGGCGGTAATAAAATTACTGACGGTCAGGGCCGGGAAGTTATCCGGCGAGGAGTGTACCGTCGTCCAGAATGTGTCCGGGGCAAAATCACGGATAATAATCGCGAGTGGGATCAGAAACATATTGGCGATGCTGTGCTCAAATCCGCTGGCGACAAACATACCAATGGGTAGCAGCATTGCCATGATTTTATCCGTCAGCGTATGGCCGGAATAACTCATCCATACCGCCAGACAGACCATTAAATTACATAATGTGCCGAGGCAGACCGCCTCAATAAAGGTGTGGTGCATTTTATGGTCAGCGGTCTGTAATACATTAAGCCCCCACAGACCATTGCCGTTCATATGTTGCCCGGCGAACCAGATCAGGGCGACAAAGAACAGCGCACCCACCAGATTCCCCAGATAGACCAGGACCCAGTTGAGCAGCAGCTGCCCCCAGCTTATCAGCCCGCTGGCTTTCGCCATCACGGTAAGCACCGTTGAGGTAAAGAGATCGGCGCCACAGACCACCACCAGTATTAACCCCAGCGAGAAGCAGACGCCGCCCGCCAGTTTTGTCAGCCCGCTTGCCGGTGCCGGACCCATGGTGACAGTGATATAAAAAACAAAGGCGATCGAAATAAATACACCAGCGGTCACGGCGAGAAAGAAGGACAATTCTTTCTTCTTGCTGACTTTATATAAACCTGCCTGTTCGGCAACTTTTGCCATTTCTGCGGGTAGCCGCAGATCAAAAGCGTTGCTGGTATCCATAAGTATCTCCTGATTTCCGTGCATAAAGGACGGCGCAGATCGCGCGGGACAATATTGAAACTCGCCGTTTTATGCACAGCCCGTACCAGCTCAGGAGAAATTCCGGGGCGAAAGCGTTAATTGGTTCACAGTTAACGTCAGGAGAAAGACAGGGTTACAGGACTTCCCGTACGGCAATACCCAGCCGCTGCATACGTGACAGCAGGGTTGTACGTTTCATTCCTAATTTGGCAGCAGCACCGCGCGGACCCGCAACAATGCCATTGGTTTCCCGCAGCACCTGAATGATCCGCTGGCGCTCTTCTTCATCATTTTCAGGCGGTTCGGTGTGAATTATCTCTGCAACACGCGGTAAGGGAAACGGAAAGGGATCGTGCCCGACCGGCTGAACCATGCTGGTCGATTGCGTATTGAGGTGCAGGCTCAGGGTATTGTCCCGGGAGAGTAGTACGGCACGTTCAATGATGTTTTCCAGTTCGCGCACATTGCCAGGCCACTCGTAGCGTATGAGCTGGCGCATCGCATCAGCAGGAATGGTGTCGACGGCGCGATTGAGGCGTCGCGACAGCTTTTGGGTGAAATAGCGGGCCAGCAGGGGAATATCGTCCGGTCGATCGCGCAGCGGCGGCAGCATCAACGGGAACACGTTGAGACGGTAAAAGAGATCGTTACGGAATTCGCGATCAATCACCATCTGCTTGAGATCACGGTTAGTGGCGGCAATCACCCGCACGTTGACCGGGATGGTTCGCGTCCCGCCAATACGCTCAATCTCCCGCTCCTGTAACACGCGCAATAGCTTAGGCTGTAGCTCGATGGGCATATCGCCAATTTCATCAAGGAACAGAGTGCCGCCATCGGCCATTTCAAAGCGCCCGCGGTGGGTGTTGATCGCCCCGGTAAAGGCCCCTTTATCGTGACCAAACAGCTCACTTTCCAGCAGACTTGAGGGGATCGCCGCGCAGTTAATTTTCACCAGCGGTTTGTCTTTGCGCAGGCTTAACTGATGAATGGCGCGGGCAATAATCTCTTTTCCGGTCCCCGTTTCCCCCAGAATCAACACGGTGCTGTCACTCAGGGCGACAATATCGACCTGCTGCAGGACATCGCGCATGGCGTCACTTTGATAAACGATATCGCCAAAGGTCTGATTAGAGAGGATCTGCTGGTTAAGTTTGCTGTTTTCGTTTTTGAGATTTTCCTTCACATGCGTGACTTTGCGATAGGCATCGGCATTATCGACGGCAATGCCAATTCTGTCGGCAATCTGGCGAATTAATCGACAGTTTTGCGCGCTGAATATTGTCATATCCCGGTGGGATAGCACCAGCACCCCGGTGGACTGATGGCTGAATGCCAGCGGTAAGATAAATACCGCCTCCATGCCCGTCGCCAGCGATGCAAGCAGTGGATCGCTGCTCCATTGCTGCGGGTCGTCCTTCTTTTGTAGCAAGGATGGATGATGCTCATTGAGCGCACTTGAGAGCAGCGCGCTTTCACTGCGCAAGGGGTGATGCTGGCTGACCGGCTGCGGCGAGGTGAAGTCGGTTGAGTGCCAGATTAGCTGGCGGGAGCGCAAGGCATCGCGCAGCACCATGCTGACGCTGTCCACGCCAAAGAAGCGATGAATTTCCCGGGAAACATCCACCACCAGTTCATCAATATCCAGATGAGAGAGTACGGTATTGGTGATGTCGACCAGCACCCGGTCATGGTCACGATCCTGCTGTAATGTCGCCAGGGTAGTTTCCATTTCGCCCCGGGCGATATCGCCTTCCAGCCCTTGCGCCGCCAGTCTTGCCAGCCAGGCGAACATGGTATTGTCGGTGTCGCAGAATTTTCCGCCATCGGTACGCACGAAGCGCAACTCCGCCATCGTATCACTGGCAAGTAAAATCATATGGACGGAGCTGTCGCTGACCTGGCCGACGTACTCCTCGGCAGAAAACTCGTCGCTACCGTCGTCGAAACAGCGGTAAAAACAGTGGTCGCCAGGGCGTAATTCAATAAACTGGATGGGGCTGAAGGGAGGCGGTAGAGGAATGAACGCCCGTAGCAGGGACGCTTTATCTTTTTGTTCCAGCAAACGCTGTAAAATCATGGGTACCGCATCCTTCCAGAATCAATTGCACACAAGCAGACAAAAAAGAGTGAAGGCCAGCATTGAGTGACCCCTTACCGTTGTGTTCGCGTGATTTTTATTTATCAGTACATAAACAGGGCCACGTATTATCCTACTATAACCCTGTTTTTTGTAGTGTTAAGCGCTTCACGGATACACTAATTGTCATACTAATTGATCAGGATTGGATAAAACCTAAATTTTACCTCAACAGGCGGACCATCAGATAAATAGCGGGTTCCTGCGCAATATCTTGTAAATGCTGGAGCATTTGTTCACTCCAGTCGCGCCAGGGCGATTCGGCTTCAGCCGCCAGGCGGGCAAAAGCCGGTGCCAGGGTATTGACGTGGCTGGCATCGATAACAATCTCGCCAAAGGTTAACAGCCCGCGCATTTTGCGTTGTGCTTCACCCTCCAGCAGATCAACCCAGGCCTGGTAGCCATCGAGCGGACATTCAAGCACCACATTCAGGCAATCGATCACCCCCACGTGATGACCGATTGCCAGTGAGTAATACATCACCTGGCGGCTCTTTTCTTCCACATTAACGCTGTCGTCAACAAACTTCTGCCGCAGCGTCCAGAACATGACTTTAGCGCCGTACTCAGCCATTATGACGCTCCATTTCAACAATTAGTTGTTGCACGATGCTCGTCAGACGAGGGTCTGCCGCCTGTTGCAGCCAGGCGTGAATACGCGGCAAACGCTGCGTCGGTTCTCCTTCACTCAACAAGGCAAAAAAGCGTTCGGCGATTTCCCGCCCCTGGCGATAGCCAGCCAGTTGGCGAGCCAGACGCTCAATATGCACACGCATTGCCAGCGGCACCGCAGGCCAGCGTATGCTGGCGGTTTCCCCCTCGGCCTGCTGGTAATCGATGGCATGCAGTTTCTGCTCAAGTAGACCTAAGGCGACCGCAAAACCGTGAATGGTGGCGGCAGGTGTCGGCGGGCAACCAGGGATCCAGACGTCAATGGGGACGATAGTATCGCTACCACCCCAGACGCAGTACAGGTCGTGGAAGATGCCGCCGCCGACCCCGCATGCGCCGTAAGATATCGCAATTTTATGATCCGGCGCGGAGTGCCAGGCGCGCAGAGCAGGCATGCGCATGGCGCGGGTTACCGCCCCGGTAAACAGCAAAATATCGGCATGACGGGGCGAGGCCACCACTTTGATGCCAAAACGCTCGGCGTCGAACAGGGGAGTGATGGCGGAGAAAATTTCGATTTCGCACCCGTTGCACCCGCCGCAGTCAACCCGATAAACATAGGCAGAACGCTGGATATCACGCAGCAGCACCTGCTTGATTTTCTGCGCTTCGTCATCCAGCGAAATCGGCTGGCTGACATGTTGTGACAGCGTCAGGGAATCGGCACTCATGCTTGCTCCTTAAGATGGTAATGAACGTTGGTACTGCCCCGGTGCTCCAGTGACGCCCGGCGTTTACAGGCCGGGCATACCTCCGCCTGAGCGCGCAGCGTCGCCAGAATTTCGGGATTGGCCTGATGCATCGCCAGCAGCTCTGTGGCCAGCGCGACAGATTTCTCCGGAGCGAAAGGCTGATGGCATTCAGAGCAATGTTGCAAACGGAAAGTGGCGCGCACATAGAGATCGGCTTTGCGGGTCACGGCCAGTTCGAAATCTTCCGTCAGGCGAATAGCATGGGTCGGACACACTTCTTCGCAGCGGCCGCAGTAAATACAGCGGCCAATAAAGAGCTGCCAGGTGCGGGCGTTATCGTCCGGTGAGGTTTCCATCGTCAGGGCGTTGGCCGGGCACGCTGTGGTGCAGGCTCCGCAGGCGATACACTGCTGCGCATCAAGCTCAGGTCGGCCGCGAAAGCCAGGGCAGACATCCAGCGGTGCAAACGGGTATTTCACCGTCACGTCGCCTGCCCTGAGAATGGTTTTCAACAATTTAAGCATCGTATCCTCCTTATTTCAGCGGCGAGTTGCGACGTTCAATACCGTAACGCTCGATCTCTTTGTACGGCACGGTGGTGGATTTGCGTTTACGCACGTCCACCAGAGTGACACGGTCTGTACAGGAGTAGCAGGGATCGAGGCTGCCGATAATCAGCGGCGCATCGGACACGGTGTTGCCGCGCAGCATATAGCGCAGCACCGGCCAGTTCGCGTAGGTCGCCGCACGGCAGCGCCAGCGGAACAATTTTTGGTTGTCGCCGAGCATACTCCAGTGCACATCTTCGCCACGCGGCGCTTCAACGTAGCCGAGGGCGAATTTATGCGGCTGATAGGTGAAGCCTTCGGTCAGCAGCGGGGTGTTCGGCAAATTATCCAGGGCATATTCAATCATCGACAGTGAGTCGAAGGTCTCTTTGATCCTGACCATCACCCGGGAAAATACATCGCCATCAGGCCAGCTGAATAAGGTTTTCGGGATATTGCCATAGTCGGCATAAGGGTGATCAAAACGAAGATCGCGGTTAAAGCCGCTCCCGCGGATCAGCGGCCCGACCGGGCTGTAATCACGCGCTATCTGCCTGTCCAGTACGCCGACGCCTTGCGTGCGCTGACCGATATTGGGCGTGGAGAGCAGCATGTCCACCAGCTGCGTCACTTCGGCGCGCATTTCGCGGACCAGCTGGATGGTTTTGACGCGCTGCTCTTTAAGCACATCGCGACGAATGCCGCCAATCAGGTTCAGGCCGTAGGTTTTACGCGACCCGGTAAGCAGCTCTGCCATGGTCATCGATTTTTCGCGGATGCGGAAAAACTGCATAAAGCCGGTATCAAAGCCGACAAAGTGGCAGGACAGGCCGATATTCAGTAAATGGCTGTGCAGACGCTCCACTTCCAGCAGTACCGAGCGAATAGTGTGAGCCCGTTGCGGGACCACAATGCCGAGCGCGTTTTCCACCGAAGTGGTGTAGGCCACGCTGTGGGCGAAACCACAAATGCCGCAGACACGGTCTGACAGGAAGGTGACTTCGTTGTAACCCATGCGGGTTTCCGCCAGTTTTTCCATACCCCGGTGGACATAGAACAGGCGATAGTCGGCATCGACAATTCGTTCGCCATCAACAAACAGACGGAAGTGGCCCGGTTCATCGGAGGTGATATGCAACGGGCCAATCGGCACGATACGCGCAGAATTGCCCCCTTCATTGATAAAGGAGTAGTTTTCCGTGTCGGTGGTGGGTTCCGGGCGCAGGCGGTAATCCATGGTGTCTTTGCGCAGCGGATGCAAATCATCCGGCCAGTCATCCGGTAGTAACAGACGGCGTTGATCCGGTAAGCCCACCGGGATCAACCCGTACATGTCACGGATCTCACGCTCGCCCCAGACCGCAGCCGGAACCTTCGGGGTGACGGACGGGAATTCGCGGGTGGCGGCATCCACCAGCGCTTTTACCACGATCCAGCATTTTTCTGCCCCTTCCATCGACAGGGCATAATAGACCCCGTAATGGCCATTCAGCGTGCGTTCGTCGTTGCCGAACAGCACCGGCAGCCAGCCATCGTGTTGATAATAGAGGTAATGAACGATGTCCGGCAGCAGGTTGAGCTTCACCGTAATAGTGGTCTGCTCAAAGGTCTGCCGTTCTTCTTCAAGAATGGCCCCTGGAAATTGCGCGTTTAGCGCCACAAGGTATACCGCACCACGAGGGGCATCAAGACTGACACTCTCTAAATAACTCACTTTAACTCTCCCTGAACCCGTGCGGGCGTAGCTGTTGCGGCGGTGGTGTCGAAGGACGCCCACAGCCAGCTAAATTGTGTTGATTGTTCATCGTTGCCAGACATCACGATGGCTGATGCGCTGGCCAGCATCTTGCTCACCGGCTGTGGAATATGGGTGCCCATGACCAGCATCATCACCAGCAAAATCACCATGGGCAGCGTGGTCAGCCAGCCGAGTTCTCCACTTGCGACCTCCTGCGGCGGAGCGGCGAACAGGACTTTAGCCACCATGCGTACCAGCCCGCCAAGGACGATGGTCAGCAGCAACAGCAGCACAATGGTCAGGGTTAAATGGTCGGCGGCAAGCCCGGCGGTGACGGTCATAAACTCGCTGAGGAAGATATTGAATGGCGGCATGCCGCCAAGCGCCAGCGCACCGCCGCCCAGCAGAACGGCGGTAAAGGGCATCACTTTGAGCATGCCGCAGACCACGTTCAGATTGCGGGTGCCGTATTTGAGCAATACGTTGCCGGAGCCACAGAACAGCAGCGTTTTGGCGAGACTATGGTTCAGGGTGTGCAGCAGGGCGGCCAGAATCCCCAGCGGGCCGCCGATACCCAGAGCGACCGCCACCAGACCCATGTTTTCCACGCTGGAGTATGCCAGCAGACGCTTGATGTCCTGCTGTACCAGAATAAAGAAGGCAGCCACTGCAACGGAGAGCAGGCCAAATATCATCAGCAGCATATTGGGGAAGCTGTTGCCAATGGCATGGCAGATGATGATGTAATAGCGAATCAGCACCAGCAGCGCGCAGTTCAGCAATACCGCCGAGAGCAGAGCGCTCACCGGGCTTGGCGCTTCACTGTGGGCGTCCGGCAGCCATGCGTGCATCGGAAACAGCCCGGTTTTGGTCCCAAAGCCAATCAGGACAAAGACAAAGGCCAGCACCATTAACGTCGGGTCGAGTTTGCTGCTCTCTTTGAGCACTTCGGTCCAGAAAATGGCGTGATCCGGCTCGGCCATAAAGCTTGCGGCATTGGCGTACACCAGCACGGTGCCGAACAGACCAAAGGCCACGCCGACAGTACAGATGATGATGTATTTCCATGCCGCTTCCAGCGACGAACGCTGACCGTAAATGCCCACCAGAAATGCTGAACTGAGGGTGGTGGCTTCAATCGCCGCCCACATCACAATCAGGTTATTGCTGGTGACCACCAACAGCATGGTGAAAAGGAACAGATGGAAAAAACCGTAGTAGTTGCACAGCGTGCCGACGGTTATCTCCCCATGATCCACTTCGTGGCGCATATAACCAATGGAGTACAACCCGGTCAGAAAACCGATAATCCCCAGCAGCGACAGGAACAGGCCGCTCAGGCTGTCGATATGTAACCAGCGATGGGCGGCAAAAATTTCGCCCTCTTTGACCGCTTCCGCCACCGTCCACAGTGCTACTACCATCAACACTGCAATGCCGAGGGTATGCACGAACGTGACAATCCCCCGGGCTGCGTCGCCGCGCAGTCGGCAGGCAAAACAGAGCACGGAAATCAGCAGAGGCGTCAGCAGTAGCAAAGTGAACATCAATGCATGACTCATGTCGTTATCCTTTCAGCGCGGTGAGGTTGTTAACATCCAGCGTGCCGTGGGTGCGCCAGATTTTTCTCGCCAGCAGCGTCATCACGATCACCGCGAAAATGGCATCGGTCGCGATACCGATCTCCACCAGCTCCGGCGCCCGCCAGGCCAGCAAAGCCAGCACCAGATGCGAGCCGTTTTCCATCAGGCAGTAGCCGAACACCTGGCGTAGAATATTGCGTTGGCTGATGATGCACAGCAGTCCCAGCAGGAAGTGACCGAGCGCTACCGCCAGCGCCGGTTTTAACTGGGCGACCATGGGTAACTGCACCGGACGGACCACAAACCAGCACAGCAGAACGATCCCGGCTGCCATCAGCACCAGCGCCGCCGGGCCAAACAGGCGCTCTCCCTGCCCGGCAGGGGCCATTTTGCGAAACGCATAACCCATAATCAGCGGTACCAACAGGACTTTGGTAAAGAATGCGCTGATGGACCACATCCGCAGTTGTTCAGCATCAAGTAGCACCGAGAGGGTGAAAAATATCGATACCAGCACCAGCGATTGCAGCGCGTACAGCCAGCAGGAGACGGTGTAGCGTCTGGCGCAGGTGACCAGCAGCGAGGTGAACATCATCAGCCCCGCGAGGTTGTTAACTAAAATTGTTCCAGTCATCTTCGACTCCCTTAACCCATCCAGGCTGCGGCAATGACGCTTGAACACAGCGACATCACCACCAGAACTATCAGTACCACACGCATTGACCAGGGCAGCGGCGCGGCCTGAGCCACTTCATCACTCGCTTCACCCGGTACCACACGTCCGAACCAGTAAATAAACCAGCCGAAGCTGGCGACCGACTCCACCAGCGCCAGGATCATGACGGCGAGTAAAATGGGGTACTGGTCTGAGAGGGAAAAACCGGCGGCGAACAGTGGGAATTTACTGAAAAAGCCACTGAAAGGCGGCACGCCGGTAATGGCCAGCGCCGCGACGCAGAAGCCGATGCCAGCCAGCGGCAAGGTGCGCATCACGCCGCGCAGACGCGGCAGCATACGGGTACCGCAGCTGTAGCTCAGCGCTCCCGCCACCAGGAAGAACAGGCTCTTGGCGAACGAGTGGTTGAAGATGTAAACCATCCCCGCGTTGAAGGCCATTTTCGACCCGAAGATGGAAAGCGACAGCGCGAGGAAGATCCATGCCAGTTGCGAGATGGTTGACCAGGCGAGCAGGCGCTTCATATCTTTTTGCGGCAGGTACATTAAAAAGCCGTAGACCAGCGTCAGCGTCGCCATCGCCACACCCACCCAGCCGATAAGGTGTGGGATCTCTCCACCTGCGGCGATGGCGCGGGCAAAAATATAGACCCCCACTTTGACCATCGATGCAGCATGTAAGTACGCACTGACCGGCGTCGGCGCTTCCATCGCATCCGGTAGCCAGGCCTGTAATGGCAACTGCGCCGACTTACCCCAGCCCGCAAACAGGATGCCGCCATAGACAATAAAGCTGGCGTTACCCTGCAACTGGTTCATGGCGCTCAGGGCAAAAGTACCGGTTTGCAGGAACAGCGTGGCCGCCGCCAGATAAAGCCCCAGTGAACCCACATGGGTAATGAGCAGGGCTTTCATTGCCGAACGCTGGGATTTCTCCGACTGGTAATAGCTGATTAACGCCCAGGAACAGCCGCCGGTGATTTCGAAAAACAGCAGCTGCCCGAGCAGGGTGGAAGAGAGCACCAGCCCCGACATGGCGCCAATAAAGATCAGCAGAAAAGCGTAATAACGATTGCTGCCATCGTGAGGATGCTCGCGGTTAGCGCGGGTTAAATAGCCGGTGGAGTAGAGGGCGACCAGCAGACCGAGGAACACCACCACAAACAGGATCAGGGTGCTGATTCGGTCAACCGTCATGCCAAACAACGCGACCTGACCGACGCTCAACAGCGGAATATCGACCGCCTCGCTGCCCGCTGCGTGAAAACCTGCCGCCAGCGCAACGGTGGCGAAGGTTGCCAGTAACGCGACAACGGTGGCAAACATGGGGGCGGTCTGCCTGGGGGCCAGAGAAACAGCCAGTGCGCCGATAAACGGCAGCAGCAGGACTGTCAGGGCAAGAGTTTCCATAGTTATTCAGCGCTCCTTACAGACCGGTTAACCAAAGAACATACGACAGCGCGGCAAGACTGAAACCGAGCCAGGTAAGGTGGTGAGTCAGTAAGAACCGACTACGCGCCAGGGAGTTTTCCACCACGGAGGCCAGCACAAATACCACCAGTAATTTGACCAGGGTGATAATCAGCGCCAGTAGCAACGCGCCTGCGCTCAGGGTTCCGGCATTACCGAAGGGGAAGAACAGCGCCAGGAATAACGAGGCCATCACCACCTGTTTTAAGCCGATCCCCCATTTCACCAGGGCAAGGCCCGCGCCGGAGTACTCGGTAAGCGGACCTTCCTGCAACTCCTGCTCGGCTTCGGCGACATCGAAGGGGATTTTGCCCATCTCGATAAAGCAGGCGAAGCCGCAGGCCAGCATGGCAAGCAGAGTGGCGACGGGAGAAATCCAGCCGCCTGCCAGCGTTGTGCTGATGGCGCCCACGTTGGTGGACCCCGCCAGCAGCGCCAGTACCAGCAGCGAGAGGATCAACATAGGTTCAACCAGGATCCCCAGCGTCAGTTCACGACTGGCGCCGATACCTGCGAACGGGCTGCCGGTATCCAGCCCGGAGAGGGCGAAGAAGAAGCGGAACAGGGCAAAAAGATAAATCAGAGTGATAAGATCGCCGGCTCCGGCGAAGGGCGATGCGTGGATAAACAGCGGTAAGGTCATGGCGACCAGCAGCATGCTGCTCAGCAGTACCCAGGGCATAACACGAAACATCAGACCGGAAGAGGCGGGAGCCACTTCCTGGCGTTTAAGCAGTTTTTGCAGATCGCGGTAGTCCTGCAAAATCCCCGGTCCGCGTCGGGAATGCATACGGGCGCGGATCTGCCGGGAGATCCCGGTAAATAAAGGCGTCAGGGCCAGCAGGAACGCCGCCTGGAAGAGAGCAAACAGGCCCATCGTCCAGTCAGGGGTTGGTTCTAACATGTTCTCTCCCTCCTCAGACGGCAATAGTCAGCAGCAGGATCACCAGCGCGGCGATCACATACAGGCAATAAAGACGGAAATCACCGCTTTGCAGATATTGCACCGTACGGGCAATACGTTTGGTCAGGCTGACCAGCGGCTGGATGATTTTGTCGTCCCAGAATGGTTCGGTACGGGTAGCGGCAAGCGTTACGCCACCCAGGCTTCGACTCAGTTGATCGGAAGGATCAAGCCACTTGCGCATCTGATAGAGCGGGCCGAACATCACGCGCAGAGGTTGGGTAAAACTGCCCGCGGAAGGGGCCATCCCTTTTTCCCAGGCATAGCCGCAGGCCCAGGCATCGCCGGTGCGACGAAAGCGGCCCCGGGTCTGGCGATTGATATACCAGAAGATCCCAGGTATCAGCGGCAGTACGATAAGCAGCAGGAAGACCACCGATGGCGTCAGTACCGCCTGCTGCGCATCGCCGGGCAGCAGCGTGGCTCCCGCGGCAACCGCAAGGGTTTCCTGCGTGGCAAGAGACTGCGCGATAAGCAGCAGATGCGGGGCGATAACGCTGGCACCCACGCCTGCCAGCACGCAGAGCAGCGCCAGGATGCACATCGCCGTGACCATCGGCCACGGAACTTCACGCGCCTGTTCGGCTTTTTCGCTGCGGGCATTGCCGCAAAAGCTGATGCCATACACTTTGACAAAACACATTGCCGCAAGCGCCCCGGTTATGGCCAGCATTACGATGGCGATGGGGCCCGCCAGGCGGGGAATAATGGCGTCAACGCGGGTCAGAGAGAACAGAGACTGGTAGGTGTACCATTCGCTGATAAAACCATTAAGCGGCGGCATCGCGGAGATGGCCAGGCAGCCAATCAAAAATGCGCCAGCGGTCCAGGGCATCCGTTTCGCCAGCGCGCCCATTTTTTCCATATCCCGGGTATGCAGGCGAAAGATAATCGCTCCGGCCCCAAGAAACAGCAGCCCTTTAAATAAGGCGTGGTTGAGCAGATGGAACAGCGCGCCGAGCAGGCCGATGGCGGCAATCACCGGATGGTTGAGCGCGATACCGGCCATGCCGGTGCCGACCCCCATCAGAATGATGCCGATGTTCTCCACCGTGTGCCAGGCCAGCAGGCGTTTAATGTCATGTTCCGCCAGCGCATAGAGTACCCCCAGCACCGAAGAGACCGCGCCAAACGCCAGCACCACCACGCCCCACCATAGCGGAATGCCGCTGTGGCCCAGCAAATCGATGCCGACTTTGATAATCCCGAAGATACCGATTTTTACCATCACGCCGGACATGAGTGCTGAGGCGTGTGACGGTGCCGCAGGGTGCGCGCGGGGGAGCCAACTGTGCAACGGCAGCATCCCAGCTTTGGCGCCAAAGCCGAAGAAGGCCAGCAGGAACACGCTTGAGGCAACACCCGGTGAAAGTGATAGTTCCCGGAAGCTGGCAAAATCAAGGCTGCCGCTCTGCCGCCACATCAGGAAGAAGGCGACCATAATCAACACCGAACCTGCGTGGGCAATAAAGAAGTAGAGCAGCCCGGCGTGAATGGACTCATCGTCCTGCTCGGTGATAACCAAAAACCAGGAGGCCAGCGACATCATCTCGAACAACACGATAAACCAGAAGGCGTTGTCCATGACCACCAGTCCGACCATCGAGGCGATAAACAGGTTCATAAAGAAGCCCATCGCCCCGACACCCTTGCCGAGATATTCACGTACATAGGAGAGCGAATAGAGGCCGCACACCGTCACCAGCAGCGAAATCACCAGCACCATAAAGGCGGCAAGGCTGTCCATTCGCACCACGAAGTGGGCAAAGGCGAAAGGCCCCGGCGTTTGCCAGAGCAAGGTTTGGCCCGCAGCAAGGGCGGTCACGGCGCTGGCAAGGCCGAGTAAACCGCCCGCCATCGCCGAGATGCCCGCGACCTTAATCGCCAGGATTTCATGCCGGGCAATCAACAGCGAAACAATGCCCCCGGCAACGTATAAAAAGAGTGACCACATCAATAATTGCAGGGCATCCATTAGCGTTGCTCCGGCGAAGTTGAAGAGGAGTCGAAGGCCATATCCGTCGTATTCACCGCCGCCATCAGCCTGCGCGCCGCTACCTGTTTATTGAGTGCGTTTTCATCCACCAGGTGCAGGGCATGGGTTGGGCAGGCTCTGATGCAGGCCGGGCCTTCGGGCAGGAACTGGCAGAGATCGCACTTAACCGCAATGGTCTGGACGCCAGCATTCCAGCGTAAAAACGGATGCTGAGTTTGTGGGCTGTCAGGAACATCCCTGAGCTGGGTTTCGGCAACAAAATGTTCGTAGCGAGTGGGAACATTCACCGGGTGACTGCCTGACGGGGTGATCGCCCCAAACGGGCAGACCAGACCACAGAGTTTGCAGCCGATACACAGTGTTTCGTTGAGGTAGACGGCATCATCCTGAAAAGATATCGCGTTTACCGGGCAAACCTGTTTGCAGGGGGCGTCGTCACAATGTCGGCACATCACTGGCGCGGTCTGGGTGTTGGTTTTCACCAGCGTTAACCTCGGGTGATGCTGCAACCCCTGGGTTTTATGTACATCCGAACACGCGGCAAGGCAGGTATTGCATCCTATACACCACTCGGGATCTGCAATCACAAAGCGGTTCATGTCGGCTCCTTGAAAGAGAACTAAATTCGTTGAGCCTGCTTAAGCATAAGATATGCCAATATTAAAAATTATTAATTTTCAAAGTGTTATGTTTTTGTGCGCGCTTTATAAGAGCAAAAGTGATGGTCAGAGAAGAGGGGCAGACAAGACATCGGCACAAGTGTCGAGAGGATTACTGTAGTGTGATGTAGATCACAAAAATGAACAGGGGAAGAAAAGTCGAGAGGCAAATATAATGACGGCCCGCGAGGGCCATCATTGAATGCAGTTTGTTTACGCTGAAAAGATCAGGCGTTTTCTTTCAGCCAGTTAAGCACGACGTCGTGGTGATTACTGGTTTTGAAATCATCAAACACATGTTCGATTTTACCGTCGGCATCAATCAGGAAACTGGTGCGATGAATGCCGTCATAGGTTTTGCCCATAAAGGATTTTTCACCCCAGACGCCAAACTGCTCGCAGGTCTGATGATCCTCATCAGAGAGCAGGGTAAAATTGAGTAGCTCTTTTTCGGCAAAGCGGGAAAGTTTTTCCGACTTATCGGTGCTGATGCCCAGAACGTCGACACCAACTTTTTTTAACTCGTCCATGTTATCGCGAAGGCCACATGCCTGCACGGTACAGCCTGGGGTCATTGCTTTCGGGTAGAAATAGACCAGAACACGCTGTCCCTGGAAGTCGGTCAAATTTACTTGTTCTCCGTCTTGATCCGGCAAGCTAAATTTCGGTGCAATATCACCGGCTTTCAGTGGATTCATTACTTAACTCCATCCTGTTCATCATGCTGTGAATAGTTGACGACATTTATACTGCCCTGTGCTTTCAGTTCTGTACATAGGGCTTTGAATGCCTGCTCAATATTTGATGCATCCTGTGACGCCGGACTGTGCGCAGTGATTTGAATAAACAACTGCGCGGCGCTCTCCGGACTGGCGGGTTGCGTTCGGGAAACCAGCTCAGCAATGTTCATCTGATGCGCGTCAAATAACGCCGTGAAGCGTTCAATCAGATGCGGGGAGTCGGCAACCTCGACCTGCACCCACACGGTCGCGGGCAAGGCTGGACGAGGTTTGGCAATGGTTCGCTTCATGACGATCAGCAAATCCAGTTCTGCGCCCTTTAAGGGTAACGTCGACTCAATCAGCGTGATGGCGTTCCACGAACCGGAAAGCAGCATAATAAAGGTGAATTCATCGCCCAGCATCGCCAGGCGGCTGTCTTCGATATTACAGCCACAGCTGCTGACGTGACGAGTGATAGTGTTAACGATACCAGGCCTGTCGGCACCCAGTGCAGTGATAACCAGAAAATGTTGTGATGAAGCTGTCAAACCGGTGCTTCCTGTCAAACCTGAGGTAATCATAAGGAAAGCATAAAAAAAACCGGCATACAACAGCGGGAAGCCCTCAGGTCACTTGCTTTTATTACAGCACCACACGTACCATTGAGATTCTTGTTTGCACAGAGGATGGCCCATGTTCACGGGAAGTATAGTCGCGCTTGTCACGCCAATGGATGATAACGGTAAAGTCTGTCGGCCAAGCCTGAAAAAACTGATTGATTACCATGTCGCCAATGGAACGTCGGCGATAGTTTCTGTAGGAACAACCGGAGAGTCCGCCACCCTCAGCCATGATGAGCATGGCGATGTGGTACTGATGACGCTGGAACTGGCAGACGGGCGCATCCCGGTTATTGCCGGAACGGGTGCGAATGCCACCGCCGAGGCCATCAGTCTGACCCAGCGCTTCAACAACAGCGGCGTTGTGGGTTGCTTAAGCGTCACGCCTTATTACAACCGTCCTACCCAGGAAGGTCTGTTCCAGCACTTCAAAGCCATCGCAGAACACACCGATCTGCCGCAAATTCTGTATAATGTGCCGTCGCGTACAGGCTGTGATTTACTGCCTGAAACCGTGGGTCGCCTGGCGAAAATTAAAAATATTATCGGTATTAAAGAGGCCACCGGGAACTTAAGTCGCGTTCATCTGATCAAAGAGCTGGTTTCAGATGACTTCATTCTGCTCAGCGGCGACGATGCAACCGCAATGGACTTTATGCAACTTGGCGGTAACGGCGTGATTTCCGTCACCACCAACGTGGCGGCGCGTGATATGGCCGATATGTGCAGACTGGCAGCGGAAGGGCAATTTGCTAAAGCGCGCGAGATTAACAGGCGTCTGATGCCATTACACAACAAACTATTTGTCGAACCCAATCCAATCCCGGTCAAATGGGCATGTATGGAGTTGGGGCTTGTGGCAACCGACACGCTGCGCCTGCCGATGACACCGATTACCGACAATGGTCGTGAAGTGGTTCGTTCGGCGCTTAAGCATGCCGGATTGCTGTAAAGTTTAGGGAGATTTGATGGCTTACTCAGTACAGAAGTCGCGCCTGACGAAGGTGGCGGGTGTTTCGCTTGTCATGCTGCTCGCAGCCTGTAGCTCTGATTCACGCTATAAGCGTCAGGTTAGTGGTGACGAATCCTATCTGGATGCAACGCCGCTTGCGGAACTTCATGCGCCAGCTGGCATGATCCTGCCAGTACAACATGGCGAATACACCATTCCTGTCACGCAAGGCAGCGGTGCTCTTGGTAAAGAACTGGATATCCGCCCACCGGCCCAACCGCTGGCGCTGGTTACGGGCGCGCGCACTCAGTTTACCGGCGACACAGCAACGCTGATGGTGGAAAACGGCCGCAATACCAACCTGTGGCCGCAGGTTGTCAGCATTATTCAGGCGAAAAACTTTGCTATCGCTAAACGTGATGACGCCAGCCAGACTTTATCCACCGATTGGGTTGACTGGAATCGCCTCGATGAAGATCAGCAATACCGTGGTCGCTATCAAATCTCGGTCAAACCGCAGGGCTACCAGCAGGCGGTGACCGTCAAACTGGTGAATCTGGAACAGGCGGGTAAACCGGTGGCTGATGCCGCTTCATTGCAGCGTTACAGCACCGAAATGTTGAACGTTATCTCCGAAGGTCTGGATAAATCGGTGACTGCCGCGCAGAACGCCGCAGAAAATCGCAGCGTTACCTCGCTCGATGTGCAGAGCGCCGCGGACGACACCGGTCTGCCAATGCTGGTGGTGCGTGGTCCGTTCAACGTGGTATGGCAACGCCTGCCGGCAACGCTTGAAAAAGTGGGTATGAAAGTGACCGACAGCACCCGCTCTACGGGTAGCATGGCGGTAACCTATAAGCCATTGTCTGACAGTAGCTGGCGTGAACTGGGTGCGCGCGATCCGGGGCTGGTTTCCGGTGACTACAAACTGCAGGTCGGGGATCTCGATAACCGCAGCAGCCTCCAGTTTATTGACCCGAAAGGACATACGTTGACGCAGTCGCAGAATGACGCCTTGGTGGCCGCATTCGAAGCCGCTTTCAACAAGTAATGACAAGGGCCGGAAACCTCCGGCCTTTTTTTATTTCATCGACGCAAACGTGTGCGTCGGGGTAAAATAGCTTTTTAGTTAAATCATCACACCTGGAGTGACAAAGATGCAAAAGCAAGCTGAGTTG
Source organism: Phytobacter sp. V91 (assembly GCF_965644225.1). Classification (NCBI taxonomy): domain Bacteria; kingdom Pseudomonadati; phylum Pseudomonadota; class Gammaproteobacteria; order Enterobacterales; family Enterobacteriaceae; genus Phytobacter; species Phytobacter sp. V91. Next base: position 35,441 of record NZ_CBFFRJ010000003.1, read on the forward strand.
TATCGTGGCAAAGCGAAGACCGTATACAGCACGGAAAACCCGGACCTGTTGGTGCTCGAATTCCGCAATGATACGTCAGCAGGGGATGGCGCGCGTATTGAGCAGTTTGACCGCAAAGGCATGGTGAACAACAAGTTCAACCATTTCATTATGAGCAAACTGCAGGAAGCGGGTATCCCTACTCAGATGGAAGCGCTGTTGTCTGACACCGAATGTCTGGTGAAAAAACTGGATATGGTGCCGGTCGAGTGTGTGGTGCGTAACCGCGCTGCCGGTTCACTGGTTAAACGCCTGGGCATCGAAGAAGGCATCGAGCTGAACCCGCCGCTGTTCGATATGTTCCTCAAAAACGACGAAATGCACGATCCGATGGTCAACGAGTCTTACTGCGAAACCTTCGGTTGGGTTAACAAAGAAAATCTCGCACGCATGAAAGAGCTGACTTACAAAGCCAACGATGTGCTGAGTAAACTCTTTGATGACGCCGGACTTATCCTCGTTGATTTCAAACTGGAGTTCGGTCTGTACAAAGGCAAAGTGGTGCTGGGTGATGAGTTTTCCCCGGATGGCAGCCGCCTGTGGGACAAAGAAACGCTGGATAAAATGGACAAAGACCGCTTCCGCCAGAGCCTGGGTGGCCTGATTGAAGCCTATGAAGCCGTTGCCGGCCGTCTGGGTGTTAAACTGGACTGATCCCGCCTTCATCGCGCCTGACCAGAGGATCTACGTATCCTCTGGTTTTCTGCATCTTTTTTCTTATGGTAATCCTTCCCGCAACCGCCTACTATCACCTTTATTAGATCAGAAGTTGAGGTGTTTATGCGCTGGCAAGGGCGTCGAGAAAGTAACAACGTTGAAGACCGGCGTAACGAATCCGGTGGACCTGTCATTCGCGGCCCTGGCTTTCGCCTGCCGGGCGGCAAAGGCGGGATTATCCTGCTGGTTATCGTCATTTTCGCCAGCTACTACGGTGTCGACCTGACGGGGCTGATTACCGGCCAACCGGCGAACACGTCCTCACCACAATCCTCCATCAGTCCGCAGGATGATGAAGCGGCCAAATTCACCAGCGTCATTTTTGCCACCACTGAAGATACCTGGGGGCAAATTTTCGAGAAAATGGGCCGTAGTTACCAGCAACCTAAGCTGGTGATGTACCGCAACCGTATCACCACGGGCTGCGGCACCGGGCAATCCATTATGGGGCCGTTCTACTGCCCGGCAGACAGCAAAGTCTATATCGACCTCTCTTTTTATGACGAGATGAAAAACAAACTGGGCGCCGATGGCGACTTCGCTCAGGGCTATGTGATTGCTCACGAAGTGGGTCACCATGTCCAGAAACTGCTGGGTACTGAAGCCAAAGTGCGCCAGTTGCAGCAGGGAGCAAGTCAGGCGCAGAGCAATGCGCTCTCCGTTCGTATGGAACTGCAGGCGGACTGCTATGCCGGTGTCTGGGGCCATAGTATGCAGCAGCAGGGCGTGCTGGAAGCCGGCGATCTGGAAGAGGCGCTCAATGCCGCCCAGGCGATTGGCGATGACCGTCTGCAACAGCGCAGTCAGGGACAAGTGATCCCCGATTCCTTCACCCACGGCACCTCGGCGCAGCGTTACAGCTGGTTTAAACGGGGTATGGAAAGCGGCGACCCGGCGCAGTGTAATACGTTTGCTCCAGGGCTTTAATTGATAGCAGGGAAGGGCAGGATGCAGCATCTGAATACTCTGAGTGCGCAAATGGCGCGCGAAGGGATCCGTCGACTGCTGGTCATCGCCGGCGATGAAGCCTGGAGCGGGCAACAGGCTCAGCGTCTGCGTGAAACGCTTTTGGGCGACTGGTTATGGGTGGGAGAGACGACGGAAGGTTTGCACTGCGCCCCTGCTGCGTTGACCACGCTGCTTGGGCGCGAATTTACCCATGCGGTGCTGGATGCGCGTCGGGGCTTTGATGTCGCCGCCTTTGCCGCCCTGAGCGGTACCCTGAAGCCGGGAAGCTGGCTGGTGCTGCTCACCCCGCCTTTGCACGCATGGCCCCAACAGCCCGATGCGGACAGCGTCCGCTGGTGCGACAGCGCTGAACCTGTTCCGACGCCGCGCTTTGTCGACTATTTTTGCCGCACGCTGCAACAGAATGACGATGCGCTTATCTGGCGGCAGGGCGATTCGCTCTCACTCCCGGTCATCACCTCCCGGCCCGTATGGCATGCCGCAACCGGCGCACCTGAGCGCGAGCAGGCGGAAATTCTGGACGATCTGCTCGCGATGTCGGCTGGCGTTATGACCGTCACTGCTCCGCGTGGAAGAGGTAAATCAGCCCTCGCAGGCATGCTTGTGGCGCGGCTGAAGGGGGAGGCGATAGTGACAGCGCCTTCCCGTGGCTCGGTGGAGGTACTTGAACGCTACGCTGGCGAGATGACGTTTATGGCCCCGGACAGACTGCTGCAACGGATTACCGATAATCCCGCCTCACTTGCGGACTGGCTGATCGTGGACGAAGCCGCCGCTATTCCGGGCCCACTGCTGCATGCCCTGGTCAGCGCGTTTCGCAAGGTGTTGTTAACCACCACGGTCGAGGGCTATGAAGGCACGGGGCAGGGCTTTATGCTGAAATTCTGCGCCCGTTTTTCGCCGCTGACGCATCGGCGTTTGCACACGCCACTGCGCTGGGACGCAGGCTGCCCGCTGGAGACGTTTGTCAGCGATCTGTTGCTGTTTGATGAGAAAACCGTGCTGGCAACGCCCACGGGGACGGGATGCATTCAGTCCCTCAACCAGGACGACTGGCTGGAAGATACACGGCTTCCCGGCGCACTCTATCGGCTACTTGCCAGCGCGCATTACCGAACTTCGCCGCTGGATTTGCGCCGGATGATGGACGCTGCAGGTCAGCATTTCTGGGTGACAAAAACGACGACCGATATTCTGGCGGGCCTGTGGCTGGTGGAAGAAGGAGGGCTATCTCCGGAGCTGAGCCAGGCCGTGTGGGCGGGGTTTCGTCGGCCACGGGGTAATCTGGTGGCACAGTCACTCGCAGCACATGGCGGTAGCCCGCTGGCGGCCACGCTGCGTGGGCTGCGGGTCAGCCGCATTGCCGTTCATCCCTTTCGTCAACGTGAAGGCTTAGGCCTTGCGCTGATACGTCATGTTCATGCCCACACCACCGGTTGCGATTATCTCTCCGTCAGTTTTGGCTATACCGCAGAACTATGGCGTTTCTGGCAGCGGTGCGGGTTTCAGCTGGTGCGGCTGGGAAGCCACCGGGAAGCCAGCAGCGGCTGTTTTACGGCGATGGCTTTACTGCCGTTAACCGCGGCAGGCCAGGCACTGGCGAGCCATGAGCAACAACGCTTAGCCCGGGATCTGCCTGGGCTTGATGAATGGAAGACGCTCAGGCTGCCGCTGGCGGAAAGCTCAGCGAATAGCGCCATAAATGATGATGACTGGCTGGAATTAAGCGGTTTTGCTTTCGCCCATCGCCCGCTCTCTGCATCGAGGGGGGCATTAATGCGCGTTCTGCAGTGCAGTGACCTGCCCCTTAGCGGATTACGCTTAACACTTATTGATAAGCTTGCCGACCATGAAATCGCCAGCCAGCTGGGGCTTTTGGGGCGTAAAGCGGTGCTGGCGATGTTGCGCCAGGAAACTGCCTCAGCGCTTGTCCGCCTTGATGGCGAGCGTGCAACAAAAATGAAAGAGTGGGTACAACAGCTGCAATTTTTTTAACAAACTCATTCAGTTAAATGTCATGGTCATTATTCCTCTGCGGCGTACACTGCTTTCAACAAATGAAGGAGACCGCCATGAAACATGACTATTTTATTGTGCAAAAACCGGATAACGCCGCTAAGCAATTACTGCTTTTTTTTCATGGCGTTGGCGACAACCCGGCCAATATGGGCAACATTGCCAGCTGGTTTGTGCCGCACTTTCCTGAGGCGATGATTGTGAGCGTCGGTGGCGTGGAGCCATGCGGCCCCAACGGTCGGCAGTGGTTTTCCGTACAGGGCGTAACCGAAGATAACCGCCAGGCGCGCATCGATGCCATTATGCCGGTGTTTATCGACACGGTACGTTACTGGCAGCAGCAAAGCGGCGTTGGCCCTCAGGCTACCGCGCTGGTGGGATTCTCGCAGGGGTCGATTATGTCGCTTGAGAGCCTGAAGGCGCAGCCAGATCTGGTCTCCCGGGTGATTGCGTTCAATGGCCGTTTTGCCAGCCTGCCGAACACCGCCTCTGCAGCCGCAACCGTCCACCTTATTCATGGCGGTGAAGATCGGGTTATCGATCTGGCGCATGCGGTTGCCGCTCAGGAAGCTCTATTGGTTGCAGGTGGTGATGTGACGCTGGATATCGTCGAGCATTTAGGCCATGCGATTAGCGAGCAGAGCCTGCAGTTTGCCCTTGATCATCTGCGTTTTACGGTACCAAAACATTATTTTGATGAAGCGTTGAGCGGCGGTAAGCCCGATAACGACTCACTTATTGAGATGCTGTAAAACAGATGGCCCGGTAGCTTACTACTTTCCGGGCCATATTATTACTTGTGCTGGTCTTTCTTCGGCCAGTCGTCTTCGTCATCCCACTTATCGTTAAAGTCACGATGTGGCGGCAGATCGGGTTTGTTGGCGAGGAACTTCTTATGATCGACGCGCTTCAGATCTTTAATCACGTTCAGAATGACGCCGAGCAGAAACACCAGTACCAGAATCCACCAATATTTTGTTAGCCAGTCCATGCTTCCTCCCCGTCAGGCGATGATATTTTCCATAATGCGTTGGTACATCCGTGCCAGCAGTTGTAAATCGGCGGCGTTCACGCATTCGTTGATTTTATGAATGGTGGCGTTAACCGGTCCCAGCTCCACCACCTGCGTCCCCATACGCGCGATAAAACGCCCGTCGGAGGTGCCGCCGGTCGTCAGCAACTGCGGTTTGATCTCATTATAGTGCGCAATGGCGTTGACCACCGCGTCTACCAGCTTGCCGCGACCGGTCAAAAACGGCTGGCCTGACAGCCACCAGTCAATGGTGTAACGCAAGCCGTATTTCGCCATCAGCGCTTCAACCCGTGCTTTGATCATCTCGTCGGTCAGCTCGGTACTGAAACGGAAATTGAACTGCACATACAGGTCGCCAGGGATGACGTTATTGCTGCCGGTGCCCGCCTGGATATTGGCGATTTGCATACTGGTTGGCGGGAAATATTCGTTGCCTTTGTCCCACTCGATAGCCACCAGCTCGTTGAGCATAGGAGCGGCACGGTGCACCGGGTTATCGGCCAGATGCGGATAAGCAACGTGCCCCTGCACGCCATGAATGGTCAGATTGCAGGTCAGCGAACCACGGCGACCATTTTTGACCACATCACCGACGATGGCAGTACTGGAGGGTTCGCCGACCAGGCAGTAGTCGAGACGCTCATTGCGCGCCATCAGGGTTTCAACCACTTTCACCGTGCCGTTGGCCGCACTGGCTTCTTCGTCAGAAGTGATAAGAAAAGCGAGTCGCCCTTTATGGTTGGGGTGTGCGGCGACAAAACGTTCCGCCGCAACGACCATCGCCGCCAGCGAGCCTTTCATATCTGCCGCACCGCGACCAAACAGCATGCCGTCACGGATCGTGGGTTCAAACGGCGGATTGATCCACCGCTCTGCATCACCGGCGGGAACCACATCGGTGTGGCCTGCAAAGGCCAGAGTTTCCCCCTGACCGCGCCATGCCCAGAAATTTAGCGTGTCGCCAAAATTCATCGGCTCAATGGTGAATCCGATAGCACGCAGGCGTTCAATCATTAACGCCTGGCATCCTGCGTCATCGGGACTCAGAGAAGGGCGACGAATAAGCTGCTGCGTCAGCTCAATAACCGGGCACGACATATACTACACCTCGTTGAAAAACTTCTCATAACTGGATTCATTGAAACCCAGCAGCATAGGCTTACCGGGCGCGCAGAGCAATGGGCGTTTGATGATTGCCGGCATTTCTTGCATTAAACTGGCGGCAGATTGCGCGTTATTGATGGTTGAGCGCAAAGATTCATCCAGTTTTCGCCAGGTGGTTCCCCGGGTGTTGAGTAAGGCTTCCCACCCCAGAGCATCAATAAAACGCTGTAATAAATCGCTATCAAGGCCGTCAACGCGATAGTCATGAAAGCGATACTCAACCTGATGTTCTTCCAGCCAGCGACGGGCCTTTTTGATGGTGTCGCAGTTTTTGATGCCGTAAAGCGTATACATGGTGAATCCTTTTGTCTTAAATTTGGTTAATTGCGCAGGAAATTAGAATAATAGTAATAAGCCCGCTGGCAGCATAATATCATTTGCAGAGTAATGATTTTGCCATTAATAAAATAAGGCGTCAGGATCATATCAAAAAGATGTACTAGCGTAGAAGAGTGGGTCTGGAATATGCCGTAAGAACCTGGGCAATTGCACTGATCTGTATTGGCGTTTTAATAAACAATTCTTTTACCAGGCGGTAAAATTTGCACCTGATGATTACAGGAAGACAACTTCCTTTCCACAAGGGTAAAAAGTCATCAGGGCAGTATACATAAGGCTTCCCGCTGCGTTCTCTCGTTGTACCAGCGTGCTATTACAATATTCTTTTGCTGATTTTATCCGCGTAAAAACTTTGCGATACCAATCAAACTAATTGGTTAAAATATCTTCACATCGCCATCAGCTTCTCTTAGAATACGCTCAATAATAAGAGAGGTAGTTATGATTGAACATGAACTGGGGAACTGGAAAGATTTTATCGAAGGCATGCTTCGTAAATAATTTCCTGAAGAATCATTAAGCAGTGAGAGCTTAAAACGATAAAGTGTGAATAATATCACGCAGTAAAAGGCGACTTAACCGTCGCCTTTTTTACTGTGATTTATTTCTGCGGTTCTTTAAGCGGAAAACGGCGTCTGACCAGCACGAAGAACAGCGGAACAAAGAAGATGGCGAGGATTGTCGCGGAAATCATCCCGCCAATCACCCCGGTTCCGACGGCATGCTGGCTGCCCGATCCGGCGCCGGTGCTGGTCACCATCGGCAACACGCCAAAGATAAAGGCCAGCGAGGTCATCAGGATCGGACGCAGACGCTGGCGGCAGGCATGCAGCGTGGCGGACAACAAATCCTGACCTTTGGCATTGAGCTCGTTGGCAAATTCGACGATCAGAATGGCGTTTTTGGCCGATAACCCGATAACGGTCAGCAGCCCGACCTGGAAGTAGACATCATTTTCCAGACCGCGCATCCAGGTAGCGAGTAGCGCGCCAATGACCCCCAGCGGCACCACAAGCATGACAGAGAACGGCACCGACCAGCTCTCATACAATGCCGCCAGGCAAAGGAACACCACCAGCAACGAAATGGCGTACAGCGCCGGTGCCTGCGAGCCGGATAAGCGTTCCTGGTACGACATTGCCGTCCACTCCAGGCCAAAGCCGCCCGGAAGCTGGCTGACCAGTTTCTCCATTGTATCCATGGCGGTCCCCGTACTGACGCCAGGCGCTGCTTCGCCGACAATCTCTACTGCGGCATAGCCATTGTAACGCTCCAGACGCGGTGAGCCGGTTTCCCAGCGCGAAGAGGCAAATGCGGAGAAGGGCACCATGCCGCCGCTGTTGTTACGCACAAACCACAGGTTAATGTCATCGGGCAGCATGCGGTATTTTGCCGCAGACTGGACGTAAACTTTCTTCACGCGTCCCCGGTCCATAAAGTCATTCACATAGCTTGAGCCCCAGGCGGTTTGCAGGGTGTCATTAATATCGTCAATTGAGACGCCGAGCGCCTGGGCTTTGCGCTGATCAATATCCACCTGCAATTGCGGACTGTCATCCAGACCATTGTGGCGCACACGGGTTAACAGGCTATTGCTGTCGCTCATCTCAAGCAGCTTGTCACGGGCGGCCATCAGGGCGTCATGCCCAGCACCCGCATGGTCCTGCAGCTCCATATCAAAACCAGCCGAGCTGCCCAGGCCGCTGATGGCTGCCGGACTGGTGGCAAACACCCGCGCCTCATTAATATGGCGGAAAGCTTTAGTGGCGCGTTCGATAATGGCAAAAGAACTGCCCGTGGCGGGATCTCTGGCTTCCCAGTCTTTGAGACGAATAAACATACGCGCCACGTTTTGCCCGTTCCCTCCAGGCCCGGAACCGACGGTGGCAAACACCGAAGAGACATTATCCTTCTCATTTTTAAAGAAGTAGTCTTCCACCTTCTGCACCACTTTCAGCGTCTGTTGCTGGGTTGAGCCGCCGGGCAATTGCACGGAGGTGATAAACATCCCGCGGTCTTCCTGGTGCAAAAACGACGTCGGCAGGCGCAGGAAAAGCACCACCATCGCCCCCAGCAACAATACGTAAAGCAGAAGCCAGCGCAGACTGCGGTGGAGAATTTTACCAACGCCGCTTTCATAGCGATCGGCATTACGGTTAAACCAGCGGTTGAACGCGCCGAAGAAACCTTTCTCGCTCTGGTGCTCACCTTTATGCAAAGGCCTTAATAAGGTGGCGCAGAGGGCAGGGGTGAGGATCATCGCCACCAGCACTGACAGCACCATTGCAGAGACGATGGTGATGGAGAACTGACGGTAAATCGCCCCGGTTGTGCCGCCAAAGAAGGCCATGGGGATAAAGACGGCGGAGAGCACCATAGCAATCCCCACCAGCGCCCCCTGGATCTGGCCCATCGATTTACGCGTCGCCTCCCTGGGTGACAACCCTTCTTCCGTCATAATGCGTTCGACGTTTTCCACCACCACAATGGCATCGTCCACCAGCAGGCCGATGGCCAGCACCATTGCAAACATGGTCAGGGTGTTAATGCTGTAGCCGAAGCCGTAGAGCACCGCAAAAGTGCCCAGCAGTACCACCGGTACGGCAATGGTCGGGATCAGGGTGGCGCGGAAATTTTGCAGGAACAGATACATCACCAGGAAAACCAGCGCTATCGCCTCCAGCAGGGTTTTCACTACATCAATAATGGAGGCTTTAACAAAGGAGGTGGTTTCATAGGCGACTTTGTATTCCAGGCCATGAGGAAAATAGTTCGCCAGTTCATTGAGTCGGTTAATGACCAGCTCCGCCGTCTCCATTTCATTGGCGCCGGAGGCCAGTTTAACGCCCAGCCCGGAAGCGGCATGTCCGTTGAAACGGCTGAGATAGTCATATTTCTCTGAGCCCATTTCCACGGTTGCCACATCACCCAGTTTGACCTCGGAACCATCCTGGTTCACCCGCAGGGTAATGGCCCGGAACTGCTCGGGCGTTTGCAGCAATGACTGCGCATTGATACTGGCATTCAGCGCCTGGTTATCAACGGAAGGGGTGCCGCCAAGCTGACCAACGGCAATCTGCGCATTCTGGGATTTAATCGCACTGGTGACATCGGCAGTGGTCAGTTGCACGCTGTTCAGCTTTGCCGGATCGAGCCAGATACGCATCGAATATTGCGAACCGTAGGCGTCAATGTCCCCCACGCCGTTTACGCGACTTAGAGGGTCCTGAATATTACTGGCAACATAGTCGGCGATATCCTGCTTATCCATTGAGCCATCAGTCGATACGAAGGCCAGCGTGAGGATATTGGTATCCCCGGTTTTACGCACCGTAACGCCCTGATTTTGTACCGCCTGGGGCAGTTTGCGCAGTGCGGACTGCAGCTGATTTTGTACCTGCTGGACGGCTTCATCGGGATCCGTACCGGCGGTAAAACTGAGTGTAATGGTGGCCTGCCCGGCGCTGCTGCTCTGGGAAGACATATACATAAGATTGTCGAGGCCCGTCATGTTCTGCTCAATCACCTGGGTAACGGTGTTTTCCAGAGTCTGGGCCGATGCGCCTGGGTAGTTAGCAGTGATACGAACGTTCGGTGGAGCAAGGTCGGGGTACTGCTCAACAGGAAGAGAAATAATGGCCAGTGTCCCGGTAAGACAGATCAGGATCGCCAGTACCCACGCAAAAATGGGGCGATCAATAAAAAAATTCGCCATCAGAAGTTAGACCTCGTTTTACTGCGCATCATTATTTTGGCATTGTCCGAATCAATGTAGCGGGAGCGGTGAACATAATCGTGGAGAAAAAAAGGAGAAAATGTAAATTATCATGCAAAATCAAGGCATAAGCTTGCATAATCGCCCTTAACTTAAATTCCGTCTGAAAGCACAAACCTTAATTTGCGTTTAATTACGTTTGCTGACTTTTGCTACTTAATTCTGCGACAGGAAAACGAAACTGGACCAGCGTACCGCCGCCGGGAGGACGTGAAAAAATGAGGGTGCCATCCAGGCGTTCAGCACGTTCGCGCATGATACTCAGGCCAAAATGACCTTCTGGTCGGGTATCACCTATCCCTTTGCCATTATCGCGAATATAAACCGAATAGAGTCCGTCAGGATCGGTAACGCAGCTGACGGTGATCGCGGTGGCATTCGCGTGCTTGATGGCATTGATAACCGCTTCCCGGACAATTTGCAACACGTTGACCTGCTGCTGGGCATCCAGTGCCAGCGTCGGTAATCGGCAGTCGAGAGTCAGCGCCGCAGAGGTCTGGCTTTGCAAAATATCGAGCGCTTCCCTGAGGGCGGCAGGCAAATCACTTTGTGAAACGCTCAGGCGGAAGGTGGTCAGCAATTCACGCAACTGACGCCAGGCATCGTTCAGCGCCTTTGAAAAATCGGCAATGATCGTCTGCGCCGGAAGATTCTCCTCCGGCACCGCCCGCTTCAGTAATGCCAGCTGGATACGCAGATAGGAGAGCACCTGGGCAAGGGAGTCATGCAGTTCACCGGCAATGGTCGCCCGCTCTTCCAGCAACATCAGTTGCTGATAGTGTTTCTGCGCCTGATTGAAATAAATGCCACGACCAATGATGGTCGCAACGCTTTGCATAAGCGGGGCAGAGGCTTGCGCTGCCGGACTTTGCCAGCGTAATTCGCCAAACACCTTCTCCTGCATGCCCACGGGCAGCGTGCTGACGGGCAGCATATCCTGCAGAGCGCCATGCTCTATCGCCCAGTGTTCTCCTACCCTGAGCGCCAGAAAGGTGGCGGCCTGGTGATCATGGACTATCTGCAGGATATGACGAAAACACATCTCATCGATCTGACCGGTGTTCAGCGCCTGTGAGCACTGATACAACACTTCGAGCCGGCGATGGGCTTCATGGAGATCGTGAGTCTTCTCTTCCACCTGCGCTTCGAGGGTCCGGTAGAGTTTGTGCAATTCACCAGACATACGGTCAAAAGTAGAGGCTAACAGACCTAATTCGTTGTCCAGATGGGCATTGAGTAACGGATATGTAAAATGTCCCTGCTGAATATGCTGGCTGGCAACCATTAACTGATTCAGCGGTTTTACCACCTGCTGACGAATACGTTGCAGGGTGAAAAAGACCAGCATAAAAATGCCGACTGCGCCCAGCAGTGAAATTCCCACCACCAGTAACATTTTGCGCTCAGAATAATGCTGCAGCGCGAGAACGAACTGATCAATGTTCGCGACATACTGCTGAATATTGTTCTGGTACCAGTCACGGTCCTTTGCCGCAACTCGCGCATCCATCTCCGTCCAGCTTTCCTGCAGTTGCGCGTAACGTTTCCCCACAATATCAGGGACATACCAACGGTTAAGCTGTTGTAAGACGGGAGAGTTTAACGACTCCTGATAAATCTGGCGGTGGGCGCTGGTATCGATGGCGCTGCGCTCAAGATCGTAGCCCAGGCGGTAACTTTGCATACGCAAAGAGCCTGCAATGTTGACGGCTTCGGCATCGCGCAGGCTGCTGGCAAGGGTGACAAGGGCCACGCCAGTGGAGAGAAGCGATAACAGGACGATATAAAAAAAGGCTCTGGCCAGGCTTGCTGACACGGGTTGTTTTACGGTCACAAAAGCGATTCCTGCGATCAAAGGTCACCTGGCAACGGGGTGCTGGCGGGTGCACTTTAGATGAGATTAATTTTCATTCATGGCGCAATAAATTGATCTGCAACATGCACGTGACAATTAAGTAACTCTTTTGTGCAAATGTACATTGCCTGACCTGAATAGCCCAGGTAAATACATTGGTCATATAAAAAATAGGGTTTATTAAACCAGAAAAGAAGGTTGCCATGAATCGTTTTATTATGGCTAACAGCCAGCAATGTATAGGGTGTCGTGCCTGTGAAGTCGCGTGCGTGATGGCGCATAATCAGGAACAGCACGTTTTAAGTCATGAACATTTTCATCCCCGAATTACGGTTGTAAAGAATCAGCGCCAGCGCAGTGCGGTGACATGCCACCACTGTGAAGCCGCCCCCTGTGCCCGCAGTTGTCCGAATGGCGCGATCGGTCGTGTTAATGATTCGGTTCAGGTTAACCAGGATAAATGCATCGGATGTAAATCCTGTGCTGTCGCCTGTCCGTTTGGCACGATGCAGATCCTTGTCCAGCCGCTCGGCAACGGGATGGTGAAGGCAACGGCACACAAATGCGATCTGTGCTCTGACCGCGCCGGGGGGCCTGCCTGCGCGCAGAATTGCCCTGCCGATGCCATTCAACTGGTCAGCCGTGAAGGCCTGGCCAGCCTGGCAAAAAATCGCCGCCTGCGCGCAGCCACTCAGGAGGCGCAGCAGTGGCATTCGGTGGCGGCGCTGGCGCCGACCTTCAATTCACGCAAAGTGAAGCAAATGATGCGCACGCCGTCACGCGGCGAGCCGGATAAGCTCGCGATTGCGGCGCGTAAAACCGGTTTTGATGAGATCTATCTTCCGTTTCGCCCCGAGCAGGCGCAGCGTGAGGCGGATCGTTGTCTGGAATGTGGCGAACATAGCGTCTGCGAATGGACCTGCCCGCTGCACAACCATATTCCGCAATGGATTGAACGGGTAAAAGCCGGAGACATCGACGCGGCGGTGGAGTTGTCCCATCAGACCAACTGCCTGCCAGAAATCACCGGGCGCGTCTGCCCGCAGGACAGATTATGCGAAGGCGCCTGTACCCTGCGCGATGAATATGGCTCTGTCACCATCGGTAATATTGAGCGCTATATCTCCGATCGGGCGCTGGCGAAAGGCTGGCGACCGGATCTACAGCATGTTAAAGCCGTGAACAAACGTGTCGCCATTATCGGCGCGGGCCCGGCGGGACTCGCCTGTGCTGATGTGCTGGCACGCCATGGCGTTAGCGCCACTGTTTTTGACAGACACCCGGAAATTGGCGGCCTGCTGACCTTTGGGATCCCGTCCTTCAAGCTCGATAAATCTCTGCTGGCGCGCCGACGTGAAATCTTCAGCGCAATGGGCATTCGCTTCGAACTGAATTGTGAAATCGGTAAAGATATCGCGCTGCAAACGCTGGTGGATGATTACGATGCGGTATTTGTCGGTGTGGGCACCTACCGTTCGATGAAAGCGAACCTGCCGAATGAAGACGCGCCAGGTGTCTACGACGCCTTACCTTTCCTGATTGCGAATACCAAACAGGTAATGGGTCTGGCGGATGCGCCAGAGGAGCCCTATATCAACACCGCGGGTCTTAATGTGGTGGTGCTGGGCGGCGGCGATACGGCGATGGACTGCGTGCGTACCGCGCTGCGTCACGGGGCAGCAAATGTCACCTGCGCGTATCGCCGTGATGAAGCCAATATGCCGGGATCGAAAAAAGAGGTCAAAAACGCCCGTGAAGAGGGCGCTGCGTTTGAATTTAACGTTCAGCCGGTCAACATTGAGCTGGATAAAACCGGTCGGGTGAACGGCATTCGCCTGCTGCGTACGCAACTGGGCGAACCGGATGACAAAGGTCGCCGTAAACCGGTTCCGATTGAAGGCAGTGAGTTTGTGATGCCAGCCGATGCTGTCATTATGGCCTTTGGTTTTAACCCACATTCTATGCCATGGCTGGAAACACAGGGCGTGCAGGTTGATGACTGGGGACGCATTGCCGCCAGCGTTAACAGCCATTACCGCTATCAGACCAGTAATCCTAAGATCTTTGCCGGTGGTGATGCGGTACGCGGCGCCGATCTGGTGGTGACCGCGATGGCTGAAGGTCGCCATGCCGCACAGGGTATGATGGACTGGATGGGCGTTAAAACTCCCGGCAAGCATTAAGGTCACGCCGCGACAAACCAGGCTCCGCCGCGTAATATAGCCCCGACTGTATTACGGTGTGGAGCCTGTATGTCATTTAAAATCGACCTCATCAAAGACAAAATCCTCTCTGATAACTATTTCATCCTGCGCAATATTACCTACGATCTGACGCGTAGAAACGGCGAAGTCATCCGACATAAACGGGAAGTTTATGATCGGGGTAATGGCGCGACTATCCTGCTGTATAACCGTGAAAAACGCACCGTGGTGCTGATTCGCCAGTTCCGTATTGCCTCCTGGGTTAACGGCAATAAAGATGGTCGCCTGATTGAAACCTGCGCGGGTCTGCTGGATAACGACGAACCGGAAGTCTGTGTCCGCAAAGAAGCTATTGAAGAGTCGGGCTACCAGGTCGGCGAGGTACAAAAGCTGTTTGAACTGTATATGTCTCCTGGCGGTGTGACCGAGATAGTCCACTTCTTTATGGCTGAATACGATGACAGCTTACGTGCCAACAGCGGCGGTGGCGTAGAGGATGAGGATATTGAGGTGCTGGAAATCCCCTTTGCGGAGGCTCTCCTGATGGTTTCGAACGGAGAAATACGAGACGGCAAAGCGGTGATTTTATTACAGTATTTAAAATCAACAGGCCTAATGGACTGATTTTGTTAGGGTTAAAAAACTAACCATAAGATAAATCTATCCGATAATTCTGATTGAGAGGCCGACAGGCTGGCACGAAGATATGCGGGGTTGTGTGTCGCTATCTTCTTTCCGGGGTTTTGTCATCCATGCGTTACCGCATTTTACTTGCTTTGATTATGAGCCTGTTTCCGGCGTCGTTGTTATGGGCGGCGCCAGCGCAACAGGCTTTCTCCGACTGGCAGGTAACCTGTAACAATCAAAATTTCTGTCTGGCGCGTAATGTCGGCGAACACCACGGGCTGGTGATGACCATTGGCCGCAGCGCCGGAGCGCACACCGATGCCGCGTTGCGCATTGATCTTGGCGGCAAAGGTCTGACCCCGACTTCTGAGCCACCCGTCGCGCCACGTCTTCGCCTTGATGACGCGCCATTGGTCCTCGCGACTGACCATTGGCAGATAACGCCCTGGCACCTGATGACCGATGATGCTGCTACCATCACCGCCTTCCTGAAAAGTATTCAGGAAGCACAGACCATTTCGTTACAGGACGGCAAGGAGACGATTTCGCTGGTGGGTTTAAAAGCGGCACTGCTGTTTATTGATGCGCAACAAAAACGCGTCGGCAGTGAAACCGCGTGGATAAAAAAAGGCGACGATCCGCCGCTGAGCGTGCCGCCGGCACCGGCGCTGAAAGAAGTCGTGCTGACCAATCCTTCCCCCACACCGCTCACCCAGCAAGAATTGAATGATTTGCTCGATTATGGCAACTGGCGCATGACTAACAGTCAGTGCTCACTTGATCCTGGCCGCCGGGAAGTCAGAGTCGCCGCGCTCACCGATGATAAAGCCCTGTTAATGATTGATTGTGAAGCCGGGGCTTACAATACGGTGGAGCTGGCATGGATGGTCTCGCGCGAAAAACCCATCTCTTCACGACCTCTGCGTCTGAAATTGCCCTTTACCCCCGCCAGCGGCAATAACGAGATGGAGTTGATGAATGCGGTGTTTGATGAAAAAACACGTGAATTAACCACGCTGGCGAAAGGCCGCGGGATAGCCGATTGCGGCGTGATGACCCGCTGGCGGTTCAACGGCCAGCGCTTCAATCTGGTGCGCTATGCCGAAGAACCGAATTGCGATAACTGGCATGGGCCAGACGCCTGGCCCACTCTGTGGGTAACGCGTTAGGCGCCAAGCACGCGTTTCGCTTTCTCAACCACATTCTCGACGGTAAAACCAAAATGCGGGAACAGCTTATCGGCAGGGGCTGATTCACCGTAGGAGGTCATGCCGATAATCGCCCCTTTCAGCCCGACATATTTATACCAGTAGTCGGCAATTCCGGCTTCAACAGCGACACGGGCGCTGACGTCAGACGGCAGCACCGACTCACGATATTGCTCATCCTGGGCATCAAAAATATCCGTTGATGGCAGGGATACCACGCGCACGTTGTGCCCCTCCGCGCTGAGTTTTTCCGCGGCTTGCAGGGTAATTTCAATTTCTGAACCAGTGGCAATCAAAATCAGATCCGGCCTGCCGTTGGCATCTTTCAGGATATATCCGCCCCGGGCGATAGCTTTCACCTGATCGGGCGTGCGCGTTATTTGCGCCAGATTCTGTCGGGAAAGTATCAGCGCGGTAGGCCCGGAATGTCTTTCCAGCGCCAGCTTCCAGCCCACAGCGGCTTCCACCTGATCGCAGGGTCGCCAGGTGCTGAAGTTCGGCGTCAGACGCAGGCTGGCAAGTTGCTCGACTGCCTGATGTGTCGGACCATCTTCCCCAAGACCAATAGAGTCGTGGGTATAGACCATAATCTGTCGGGCTTTCATCAGGGCCGCCATCCGGGCTGCGTTACGGGCATATTCCACAAACATCAGGAAGGTGGCCGTATAGGGGATAAAACCGCCATGATGGGCAATGCCGTTAGCAATGGCGGTCATGCCAAATTCGCGTACGCCATAATGAATGTAATTACCCGCAGAGTCTTCTTTCAGAGATCGCGAGCCGGACCAGATTGTGAGGTTGCTGGGGGCCAAATCTGCCGATCCTCCCAACAGTTCCGGCAGGGCAGGACCGTAGGTATTAAGGGCATTCTGTGACGCTTTGCGGGTGGCGATTTTGGCCGGTTCGGCTTGCAGTTTCGCAATATAGTCCTGGCTGAGCGTCTCCCAGTTTTCCGGCAGGTCGCCCTTCATTCGGCGTTTAAATTCAGCGGCCAGCTCAGGGTAGGCTTTTTCGTAAGCGGTCAGTTTCTCCAGCCAGGCATGCTGGGCTTTTTCTCCGCGTTCTCGCGCGTCCCATGCTTTGTAAATCTCTTCGGGGATCTCAAAGGCCGGGTATTTCCAGCCCAGTTTCTGGCGAGCGAGCGCCACCTCTGCTTCACCCAGCGGCGAGCCGTGGGACTCTTCTTTCCCGGCCTTGTTAGGGGAGCCAAAACCAATCACCGTGCGGCAAATAATGAGCGAGGGTTTGTCTTTAACGCTCTGTGCTTCCTGAATGGCTTTTTTGACCGCTTCAGGATCATGGCCGTCAATGTCATGCACCACATGCCAGTGGTAAGCCTCGAAGCGTCTGGCGGTGTCGTCGGTAAACCAGCCCTCGGTTTCACCGTCAATTGAAATACCGTTATGGTCATAAAAACCGATCAGCTTGCCCAGTCCCAGCGTGCCTGCCAGAGAACTCACTTCGTGGGAGATGCCCTCCATCAGGCAGCCGTCGCCCATAAACACATAGCTGTAGTGATCGACAATATCATGGCCGGGACGATTGAATTGCGCAGCCAGCGTGCGTTCGGCGATGGCCAGACCGACGGCATTTGCCAGCCCTTGCCCCAGCGGGCCAGTGGTGGTTTCCACGCCGGGCGTATAGCCAATCTCCGGGTGACCAGGTGTTTTTGAATGGAGCTGGCGGAAATTTTTCAGCTCGGACAGGGGTAAATCGTAGCCACTGAGGTGCAACAGGCTGTACAGCAGCATTGAGGCATGCCCATTGGAGAGGACAAAGCGGTCACGATCGTACCAGGTCGGATCGGCGGGATTGTGCCTGAGAAAATCGTTCCATAGCACTTCGGCGAAATCGGCCATCCCCATTGGGGCGCCCGGGTGGCCGGAGTTGGCCTTTTGTACCGCATCCATACTCAGGGCGCGAATCGCATTAGCGAGCTCTTTTCGGGACATAACACTCTCCTTGGTATCGCCGCCGCTGGCAGCGTAGTGGTGGATTTAGTGATATCATCATAATGATTACTGTTTTTACTGCTTTAAATACAAAGTGTTAGCTGAGTCTTCGTGAAGGTGATATTGCCGGGTTTTTACTGCGCATAACCCAAAAGCATAGCAGACCGGGGGAGCCTCGCTGAGGATGGTTTGTAACTATGATGTTAGAAATTGATCGTAATTTTTGTTATGGAGTGGTCAGACTTTGGTTGTGTTCAAAGTTTGCGAATATCTCTGAGGGCATACTGGTCGGCGCATCAGGATCGTTATCACGCTTCAATTCTCTGAAAGATACGTGAAAGGAACAGCAAATGGACGACCAACTAAAACAAAGTGCCCTCGATTTCCATCAGTTTCCCCAGCCGGGGAAAATCCAGGTTTCTCCAACGAAGCCCCTTGCCACACAGCGTGACCTTGCGCTGGCCTACTCCCCAGGCGTTGCCGCGCCTTGCCTTGAAATCGCCAAAGACCCGCTGGCCGCTTACAAGTACACCGCGCGCGGCAATCTGGTTGCGGTGGTGTCCAATGGCACTGCAGTTCTGGGGCTGGGGAATATCGGTGCGCTTGCCGGTAAGCCAGTGATGGAAGGGAAAGGGGTTCTGTTTAAGAAATTTGCCGGCATTGATGTGTTCGATATTGAAGTTGACGAACATGATCCAGATAAGCTCATTGACGTGGTTGCTGCACTGGAGCCAACTTTTGGCGGCATCAATCTGGAAGATATTAAAGCGCCCGAATGCTTCTATATTGAAGCCAAATTGCGTGAGCGCATGAACATCCCGGTATTCCACGATGACCAGCATGGCACGGCCATCATCAGTACAGCCGCAATCCTTAACGGTCTGCGGGTGGTCGAAAAAAACCTCTCCGACGTCAGCATGGTAGTTTCCGGTGCCGGGGCGGCAGCGATTGCCTGTATGAACCTGCTGGTTGCGCTCGGCATGCAAAAGCACAACATCGTGGTGTGTGATTCGAAAGGGGTTATTTACAAAAATCGCGAAGCCAATATGGCGCCGACCAAAGCCGCCTACGCCGTGGATGACGATGGAAAACGCAGCCTGGCGGATGTGGTGGACGGCGCGGATATCTTCCTGGGTTGCTCGGGGCCGAAAGTACTGACGCCGGAGATGGTCAAAAAAATGGCCCGTCAGCCGCTTATTCTCGCGCTGGCAAACCCGGAGCCGGAGATCCTGCCGCCGCTGGCAAAAGAAGTGCGACCAGATGCCATTATCTGTACCGGGCGCTCCGATTATCCAAACCAGGTGAACAACGTATTGTGCTTCCCGTTCATCTTCCGTGGCGCGCTGGATGTCGGCGCAACCGCCATTAACGAAGAGATGAAACTGGCGGCGGTGCATGCAATTGCCGAACTGGCGCATGCTGAACAGAGTGAAGTTGTCGCCTCGGCTTACGGCGATCAGGATCTGAGTTTTGGCCCGGACTATCTGATCCCTAAACCCTTTGACCCGCGCCTGATCGTTAAGATTGCGCCAGCGGTGGCGAAAGCGGCAATGGATTCGGGAGTGGCGACGCGTCCTATCAAGGATTTCGATGCCTATGTGGATAAACTCACCGAGTTTGTCTACAAAACCAACCTGTTTATGAAGCCCATTTTCTCCCTGGCGCGTAAGGATCCAAAACGTGTTGTGTTGACAGAAGGGGAGGAGCCTCGTGTTCTGCATGCCACTCAGGAGCTGATTTCACTGGGGCTGGCAAAACCTATTCTGATTGGCAGACCTGGCGTGATTGAAATGCGGCTTCAGAAGTTGGGGCTGCAAATCCGTCCGGGGGTGGATTTTGAAATCGTTAACAATGAATCTGACCCGCGTTTTAAAGAGTACTGGACGGAATATTTCGCCATTATGAAACGCCGGGGCATTACTCAGGAGCAGGCACAGCGGGCGGTCATCAGCGACACCACCGTGATTGGCGCGATCATGGTTCATCGCGGTGAAGCGGATGCGATGATCTGCGGCACCATCGGCGACTACCATGAACACTACAGCGTGGTGCAGGAGATCTTTGGCCACCGTGAAGGCGTGCATGCCGCAGGGGCAATGAATGCCTTGCTGCTGCCCAGCGGTAACACCTTTATTGCCGATACCTATGTCAACGAGGATCCCAGCGCAGAGCAACTGGCGGAAATTACGCTGCTGGCGGCGGAAACGGTGCGCCGCTTTGGTATTGAACCGCGCGTTGCGCTGCTGTCTCACTCCCAGTTTGGTTCGTCGAAATCCCCGTCAGCCGTCAAAATGCGCGACACTCTGGCGCTGGTCCGCGAACGGGCGCCTGATTTAATGGTTGATGGAGAGATGCACGGCGATGCGGCGCTGGTGGAAAGCATTCGCCATGAACGGATGCCGGACAGTCCGCTGAAAGGTTCAGCCAATATTCTTATTATGCCGAATGTGGAAGCGGCGCGGATTAGTTACAACTTACTGCGTGTTTCCAGCTCCGAGGGGGTAACGGTTGGACCGGTATTAATGGGGGTGGCCAAGCCAGTGCACGTACTTACGCCAATTGCCTCGGTAAGGCGCATTGTCAATATGGTGGCCCTGGCGGTGGTGGAGGCGCAGACTCAGCCGCTGTGATCTTCACTGGGAATTGACTGACGTGATGTCTGCGATCGTCGGTGTATTTGAGGTTGTTCAGAGCCTGATGGCTCAGGCTCTGAACAGGTGTTTATGTTTTCTGATAAGACGTGGCTGTTGTCAGGCACGAAGGGCAGACAAACCCGTAGAGCATCCCTTCCGCAAGTTCATCAATATCCTCGTAACTTATCTGCGCCAGAAACATCATCGTTTGCGCGCATTCAGGGCATTTCGGGTACTGCGCATCCTGAACCCAGGCTGGATGTCCGCCAAGTTGGGAAAAAGTGGTAGGTAAAAATTGATCGGCGGCGAACAGCGGCAGACGAGGTTCACCAGGGTGCAGGCTATTCTCCGGGAGTCTCACCCAGTCGGCAGAATGCTTTTTGGCCAGCATTGAGGGTTTATTTTCGTCAAACCAGCGTGCCTTCCCTTGCGCATCAATCTTTGCGAAAACAGTGTCATATGCTGTACAGCACTCGCAGGTCAGGATCAGAATATGACCTGGCCAGGCACCGGCGCTAAGACCGACAGCGCCTGGCGCAACGTCAAACAGGTGGATCAGCGGCAACGAACAGTGGGGGCAGTTTTCGCCAGACCCGGTGACGGCACGAAAAACGGTGGGTTGTTCTGGCGCCTGTTTTACCAGCTGGGTACATTGCGGGAAATAAAGATCGCGCCGGTGGCCTTCTTCTGTCAGTTCCCAACCTGCCTCGTGCGCGTAGTGATGAGGCGGGACATACAGTGAATCGCACCACAAAGGCGGTGCCTGCCGCCACTGATTAAAGCGCTCAACCACAACGTCATCGCCAATCCAGGCCAGAGTGATAAGGAGCCAGTTACGGTTTTCGTCATCGGTTTCAACCCGCTGTAAAAGCACATCCCTTACGTCTGGCGGCGCCCGGTGAAAAGGCAGGGCCGAACAGAAATCAACATTATCGTCAGCAATCCATTTGCGTAAGCAGGTATCCAGATTTGCCTCTGTAAATGCAGCCAGACAGGTACAAATCTCCTGAGCGACATCATGTGAACCGGTATTGAAAAGCGTTTGCGCATAATTGGCCATGCGCAGACTCTCATCCACAGAGAGTCGTTTATAGAGCATATCGGTTGGAACAGGGCAGGGAACCTGGTGAATTAACGGATCGTTTTCCCGCGGCTCATGTACTAATTTTAACATTTGCACCGGGTCAGTCAGTCCGCTGAAGACGTTAATGGTTTTTCTGTTTTTCTTTATAAACTCGTCATGCTCTTGCCGTCTGCGCGCATTGACGCAGGGCATGCAAAACCCCTCCGTTCTGGCTGCCGTTGCCGGCAGGATCAGGTGCGAACATTGCGGATTTTTACAGGAAATACGTTCATCCATGCCGTCGTGCTCCATGCCGGATTACACCCAGTCTCTTACCTTAATAAATTCACTCAACGCCGCTTCCGGGCTGCTTTCTTCTGGCTGATAGTTATATTCCCAGCGTACCAGCGGCGGCATCGACATCAGGATTGACTCCGTGCGGCCACCGGTTTGCAGGCCAAACAGCGTACCGCGATCCCACACCAGATTGAATTCCACATAGCGACCCCGGCGATAGAGCTGGAATTCACGTTCACGCTCGCCATAAGGCATTGCTTTACGACGTTCGACAATCGGCAAATATGCATCGGTATAACCCTCGCCCACCGCCTGCATAAAAGCAAAACAGGTGTCGAAGTCCGGCGTATTGAGGTCGTCAAAAAACAGCCCGCCAATACCGCGCTGTTCATTGCGGTGTTTCAGATGGAAATAGTCGTCACACCATTTTTTATAACGTGGGTAGATCTCTTCGCCGAACGGCTGGCACTGGTCGCGAGCGGTCTGATGCCAGTGAATCGCGTCCTCTTCAAAACCATAGAACGGGGTTAAATCAAAACCGCCGCCAAACCACCAGACCGGATCGGCACCCGGTTTTTCGGCGATGAAAAAACGCACGTTGGCATGGCTGGTCGGAATAAAAGGATTACGTGGATGCACGACCAGTGACACCCCCATAGCTTCGAAACTGCGTCCGGCGAGTTCCGGGCGATGCGCTGTTGCCGAGGCAGGCAGCGCCAGACCGGTGACATGCGAGAAATTCACGCCCGCCTGCTCAAAGATATTGCCATCGCGCAGTACCCGGCTGCGTCCGCCGCCGCCCTCGCTGCGCTGCCAGTTATCTTCAATGAAGTCCACACCGTCAATGGCAGAGAGTTTCTGGCAAATATCATCCTGCAATTTCAGCAGAAAGGCTTTTACATCATGAGTGTCAGGAAGGGTCATCAGCGTTTCGTCGAATGGGCTTTATGATTGTCGAACCAGTTAAAGTAACTGATTACACCGGAGGCAATAGCATTGGCAATTTTTTGTCGAAATGCGGTCGTGCCGAGCAATTTTTCTTCTTGCGGGTTGGTGATAAACGAGGTTTCAACCAGCACCGAAGGAATGGAGGGCGATTTTAGCACCACGAAAGCGGCCTGCTCAGTGTTGCGGCTATGCAGGCGATGAACGGGCTTAATCTGGCGCAAAATATGTGAGCCCAGCGTCAGGCTGTTCTTTATGGTATCGGTCTGCACAAGATCGAACAGCACCTGTTGCAGCAAATGGTCTTTATCTTTGGCTTTTTTACCCGCAACGTCATCGGCGGCGTTTTCGCGATCGGACAAGTACTTTGCCATTGCGCTACTGGCCCCGCGATTGGATAAGGCAAACACCGAAGCGCCTGCCGCACTGGGGTTTGTAAAGCCATCCGCATGGATCGACATAAACAGATCTGCGCCGTGCTGATGGGCAATTTCCACGCGATCGTACAGGGGAATAAAGGTATCCCCGGATCGCGTCAGTCGGGCATCAATCCCCTGGTTGCGCAGCAGAGTACGGACGTTTTTAGCTATCGCCAGCACCACGTGCTTCTCTTTCGAACCATTACTACCAATTGCGCCGGTATCAATACCGCCATGGCCTGGATCCAGTACCACGATACGTCTGGCGCTGGTCTTTTTGGCTTTCACCTTACTATGACCGTTGCTGGTTTTAAGGGATGTCTCTTCTTTTGCGATGGCGTGTGACATGCCGGTCAGCGTTAAAGCGGCGAGGCCTGCTTTGAGGATCTGACGGCGCGAGGTGAGTATTTTTAAAGGTTTTGAAGTGCTCATACGGTCAGTCTTATTATCCATGGTCCCTGGTGTTATATCGTATCGTCCTGGCCGTTACGACAATCCTTCTTAATAAAAGTTTTACTTTTCATTTCAATGCATGACAGAGTGACATTATGCCATTTCCCCATCTCTATTTCGCCGGATATTGGCGGCAGCGGCCGTTCGCGCCATAATCATCAGCAATACAGTTAAAAAGGGGCAAGCAAACCATGGAGATACGCGTTTTTCGCCAGGAAGATTTTGAAGAAGTGGTTACTCTGTGGGAGCGCTGCGAGCTGTTGCGCCCTTGGAACGATCCTGAGATGGACATTGAGCGTAAAATCAATCACGACGTGAGTCTTTTTCTGGTTGCCGAAGTCAACGGCGAAGTGGTGGGAACAGTGATGGGCGGCTACGACGGTCATCGTGGTTCGGCTTATTATCTTGGCGTCCATCCTGAGTTTCGTGGGCGGGGTATCGCGAACGCGCTATTAAGCCGCCTTGAGAAAAAATTGATTGCCCGTGGTTGCCCGAAAATTAACATCATGGTGCGCGAAGATAACGACGTGGTGCTTGGTATGTACGAGCGACTGGGCTATGAGCATACGGATTCGCTGAGTTTAGGTAAGCGCCTGATTGAAGATGAAGAATATTGATTATCTCCCTGCCGCGGTGTGCGGCAGGGGCACTGCCTGTTAATGCTCAATGCGAGCTGTTATCTCTGAAATATCGGCCTGACTAAACGTAATATTGCTGTCCTGGTTCGTATCCTTCAGGATCTTTTGCGCAATGGCTTCGGTAACCGGGGCGATAATATTAAAATGATCGCCGCCCGGTATTTTAACTGCTTTGAAAGGGATGTTCGCGCTGTCTGCCAGCCTGGCAATGTTATTGAATGCGGTCCAGTAACTTTCCTCACCTTCAAAGTACCAGGTCGGTTTTTTTATCGACTTTATAAAGGTAGCCGGAGAGCGCAGGCTGAACTCCTGATCTGTTTTTTCGAAAGGCACTGGCACCATCATCTTGCCACCTTCAACCCGGGCTTTTAGATCTGGTACGGCCCCAAGGCTAAAACAGGCGCGGAATTTGTCGCTGTACTCACAGGCCAGTAAGACCCGCGTGCCGCCAGTGCTGTGCCCGGCAAGATAGATGCGTTGTGGATCAACCCAGGGCTGTTGGGTCAGCCAGTCATAGGCCGCTTCAATATCCTCTAACTCGCCATAGAACATTTCGTATTTTCCGGGGTTGTTATCTTCACCACGGAAACTGGGCACCATTTCGACGATACCTGCTCTGCGAAATGCGCTGCCGCTTTGGTCGTTATCTCTGCTCTGCGGCACCCAGAAATAATCACTGTCGCTGAGCCCGCCGTAGCCGCCATGTATCCAGATAACGGCCGGGTGACGTTTGCCATCTTTGGGATCGGGGGTGACATAAGCCGCCATCTGGCCGGGTTTGCCTGGATACTGCGTCAGTATATAAGTGCCTTTCGGCGGGGTTTCGAAGTTGCCGGAGTCGGTAAAACTTTTCTCAACAATGTTGGTCGTAAAGCCGTTACGCGCTTCACGCAGCGACTGATTACTGACATTTACCTGATGACCCGTGTCCGGAATTTCGATAACTTCTACGGCTTCGCCGCAGGCAACAACAGAAAATAATGCGCCCGCAAGCAGACCACTGCGAAGAAAATGCATAATGACGTCCTGTCCTGGATAAGGTAGCGACATTATAGGCACGAGATTACCGTAGCGTCAGGCTGGAATTGGATAACGTGAATGTGAAAAGAGGGGAAGTAAACACATGCTGCTTTTTACCGGGTGCGAATATGTACTCTCCCGCTGATTACGACAGTGATGGTCGGTTGCGACTGCCGTTTTTATTCTGGCCCGTTTTGTTGCTCCAGGCACGTACCTGGTTTCTTTTTGTCATGGCTGCTGCATCGCGCGAGCAGGGCAACGCGCTGCTGACCCTTTTTTATCCCGATCACGATACCTTCTGGTGGGGGTTGCTGCCCGGCATTCCGGCGGTGCTGGCATTTTTACTCTGTGGGCGCAGGCAGGTTGTACCTCGTCTGTGGCGGTTGATGCGTCCGCTGCTTATCCTCGCGCAAATCGTGCTGCTCGCCTGGCAGCCAGTATTATGGCTATCAGGCGAAACCGTCACCGGGATTGGCGTTGCGCTGGTGGTGGCGGATGTTGTTGCCCTGGGGTGGTTGCTTACCAATCCCCGGTTCCACGCCTGTTTTCATCCGGTTGAACATTGACGGGCACTTTTTGCAGTTCCGGCACTCCAACAGCCGGTGAATTAATGATAAAGGACGTTACGATGAAATCCCTGCGTTTAAGTGTATGTGTTCTGGCACTGGCTTTATCCGGTTGCTCTACTTTCTCTTCCATCAACTGGTCGGCGGCGAATCCGTGGAACTGGTTTGGCTCATCAACAGAGGTGAGTGAGCAGGGGGTTGGCGGAATGACGGCCAGTACGGCACTGGATGAAAAAGCGATAAGCGATGCGTTGGGAGGGGACTATCGACTGCGCAGCGGTATGAAAACCGATAAGGGCGAGATCATTCGCTATTTCGAGGCGGTGAAGGATGGAAAAGTCGTACTGATCGTTAACGGCCAGCAGGGCACCGTCAGCCAGATAGATGTGCTCGACAGCAGTATTGCAACAGCGAAAGGGATCAAAATCGGCACCGCGTTCAGCGAGCTTTACGATAAAGCCTTTGGCCAGTGTGTGGCCGCGACGGGGGATGATACCAACGCCGTGGAGTGTAAAGCGCCGGATAGCCAGCATATTAGCTTTGTGTTTACCGGCGAATGGCGAGGCCCGGAGGGTTTAATGCCTTCTGACGATACGCTCAAGTCCTGGACGCTGCATAAGATTATCTGGCGACGCTAATACACCCCCGCTGTTCCTCTCTCAGAACAAAAACGGGTACAATATCCCCAACAATGCCACGGTTGCGTGGCATTCTTTTTTTCAGGAGGAGCGATGTCTCAGGTTCAAAGCGGCATACTGCCGGAACATTGCCGGGCGGCAGTCTGGATTGAAGCCAGTGTCGTGGGCAGCATGGATGCCCTGCGTGAAGGCTGTAAGGTATTTATCGATAAACTGGCCGCCATTGAGTCAACCTGGCCGGATGCTGCTGCCGGTGCGGTTGTGGCTTTCGGCAACAGGCTGTGGCGTGAACTGAGCGGCGGTGAAGGAGCGCAGGAGCTGAAAGACTTTGCGCCGCTGGGCAAAGGTCTGGCACCGGCCACACAGCATGATGTGCTGATCCATATTCTCTCTTTGCGCCATGATGTGAACTTCTCCATCGCCCAGGCAGCACTTGCCGCCTTTGGCGATGCGCTTTAAGTCAAAGAAGAGACTCACGGTTTTCGCTGGGTGGAAGATCGCGACCTTAGCGGTTTTGTCGATGGCACGGAAAACCCGGCTGGCGAAGAAAAGCGTCGCGATGTGGCGGTAATCAAAGACGGTATTGATGCGGGCGGCAGCTATGTGCTGGTGCAGCGCTGGGAACACAACCTTAAGCAACTGAACCGCATGAGTGTTAGCGATCAGGAGATGATGATTGGCCGCACCAAAGAGGCTAACGAAGAGATTGATGGTGACGTGCGCCCGGTAACTTCACACCTGAGCCGCGTTGACCTCAAAGAGGACGGTAAAGGCCTGAAGATTGTGCGCCAGAGCCTGCCGTATGGCACTGCCAGCGGTGTTCACGGTCTCTATTTCTGTGCCTACAGCGCGCGTCTGTATAACATTGAACAGCAACTGCTGAGTATGTTTGGCGATGCTGATGGCAAGCGTGACGCGATGCTGCGCTTTACCAGACCGGTCACCGGCGGCTACTATTTTGCGCCATCCGTGGAACGCCTGCTGGCGCTGTAATGGCTTTTTTGCTCTCTCCCGGCGGGAGAGAGCATCAGGCCGCACCCTTATTCTCTTTTCAACTTCCAAAGCACCAAACGGTATATAAAACCGTTACTGGTTTCACACCCGTTATAAATAAACTGAACACCATATCGTCATCATCGAATAAGGGTGCGCAATGACCGTTAATGTATTGAAAAAAGGCTATCTGACGCTGGCCGCCATGACGCTTTTGGTTGCCCAGGCGCAAGCGACGGAGTTGTTAAACAGTTCTTATGATGTTTCCCGCGAGCTGTTTGCCGCCCTTAATACCCCGTTTGAACAACAGTGGGCGAAAGACAACGCAGGCGACACGTTGACTATCAAACAATCTCACGCGGGCTCTTCCAAACAGGCGCTGGCGATTTTGCAGGGCTTAAAAGCGGATGTGGTGACCTACAATCAGGTGACCGATGTGCAAATCCTGCATGATAAAGGCAACCTGATCCCGGCTAACTGGCAGAGCCGTCTGCCCAACAACAGCTCACCCTTCTACTCCACCATGGGTTTTTTGGTGCGCAAAGGTAACCCGAAAAATATTCACGACTGGAGCGACCTGGTGCGTTCTGACGTGAAGCTGATTTTCCCGAATCCAAAAACCTCCGGTAATGCGCGTTACACTTACCTGGCGGCCTGGGGCGCGGCGGATAAAGCCGACGGCGGCGATCAAGCCAAAACCCAACAGTTTATGACTCAGTTCCTGAAAAACGTCGAAGTGTTCGATACCGGCGGTCGCGGCGCGACAACCACCTTCGCGGAACGTGGACTGGGCGATGTGTTGATAAGCTTTGAATCCGAAGTGAACAACATTCGTAAGCAGTATGAGGCTCAGGGCTTTGAAGTCGTGATCCCGAAAACTAACGTCCTGGCTGAGTTCCCGGTCGCCTGGGTGGATAAAAATATTGAGGCTAATGGCACCGAGAAAGCGGCTAAGGCTTACCTGAATTACCTTTATAGCCCGCAAGCGCAGACCATCATCACTGACTACTACTATCGTGTGAATAACCCGAAAGTCATGGACACACTGAAAGACAAATTCCCGCAGACCGAACTCTTCCGCGTGGAAGACAAGTTTGGCAGCTGGCCTGAAGTGATGAAAACCCACTTCAACAGCGGCGGTGAGTTAGATAAATTGCTGGCGGCGGGGCGTAAGTAATGTTTGCAGTTTCTTCCAGACGAGTGCTACCCGGTTTTACCTTAAGTCTCGGGACCAGCCTGCTGTTCGTCTGTCTGATTTTACTGTTGCCGCTCAGCGCGCTGGTTATGCAGCTATCTGAAATGAGCTGGTCGCAATACTGGGAGGTCGTCACCAATCCTCAGGTGGTGGCGGCCTATAAAGTTACTCTGCTGTCTGCATTTGTGGCTTCCATCTTTAACGGCGTGTTTGGCCTGCTGATGGCGTGGATTTTAACCCGCTATCGTTTTCCAGGCCGTACTCTGCTGGATGCGCTGATGGATTTACCCTTTGCGCTGCCGACCGCAGTGGCTGGCCTTACTCTGGCATCGCTGTTCTCGGTGAACGGTTTTTACGGCCAGTGGCTGGCGATGCTGGACATTAAAGTGACCTATACCTGGCTGGGTATCGCTGTCGCGATGGCGTTTACCAGCATTCCCTTTGTGGTGCGTACCGTTCAACCAGTACTGGAAGAGCTTGGCCCGGAATATGAAGAGGCGGCAGAAACCCTCGGCGCGACGCGCTGGCAGAGTTTTCGCAAAGTGGTGTTGCCTGAACTCTCCCCGGCGCTGCTGGCAGGGGTAGCCCTCTCTTTTACCCGTAGCCTCGGCGAGTTTGGGGCGGTTATTTTTATCGCCGGGAACATTGCATGGAAAACGGAAGTCACCTCGCTGATGATTTTTGTCCGCCTGCAGGAGTTTGACTATCCGGCGGCGAGCGCGATTGCCTCGGTTATCCTTGCGGCGTCGCTGCTGCTGCTGTTCTCTATCAATACGCTGCAAAGTCGCTTTGGTCGACGAGTGGTAGGTCACTAATGGCGGAAGTTACGGAATTGAAACGCTACGACAGGCCCCGCATTGACTGGGGTAAATGGTTTCTGATTGGTACCGGAATTGCAGTTTCTGCATTTATCCTGGTTGTGCCAATGGTCTACATCTTTGTGCAGGCATTTAGCAAAGGCCTGGGGCCGGTATTGCAGAATCTGGCAGATGCGGACATGCTGCATGCTATCTGGCTGACGGTATTGATTGCGCTGATCTCGGTACCGGTAAACCTTGTTTTTGGTACTTTGCTGGCCTGGCTTGTGACGCGCTTTGATTTTCCAGGTCGCCAGCTGCTGCTTACCCTGCTTGATATCCCCTTTGCGGTTTCGCCGGTGGTTGCGGGTCTTGTCTATCTGCTCTTTTATGGCTCCAACGGTCCGCTGGGCCCCTGGCTGGATGAACATAACCTGCAGGTAATGTTTGCCTGGCCGGGTATGGTGCTGGTCACCATCTTTGTGACCTGTCCATTTGTGGTGCGTGAACTGGTGCCGGTGATGTTGAGCCAGGGCAGTCAGGAAGACGAAGCCGCAGTGCTGCTGGGCGCTTCCGGCTGGCAGATGTTTAAACGCGTGACCCTGCCAAATATCCGCTGGGCGCTGCTGTATGGCGTGGTGTTGACCAACGCCCGTGCGATTGGTGAATTTGGCGCAGTGTCAGTGGTGTCGGGCTCTATTCGTGGCGAGACGCTTTCACTGCCGTTGCAGATTGAGTTACTGGAGCAGGATTACAACACGGTGGGGTCATTTACCGCCGCCGCGCTGCTGACATTAATGGCTATTTTGACGTTGTTTTTAAAGAGTGCAGTGCAATGGCGTTTGAACAATCAGGAAAAACGCGTGCAGCAGGAGGGAAATCATGAGCATTGAGATTGCCAATATTAAGAAGTCTTTTGGTCGCACCCAGGTGCTGAATGATATCTCGCTGGATATCCCCTCAGGTCAAATGGTGGCGCTGCTTGGGCCGTCCGGCTCCGGGAAAACCACCTTGCTGCGTATTATCGCCGGTCTTGAACATCAGACCAGCGGACGTATTCGCTTTCACGGTACCGATGTCAGCCGTATTCACGCCCGTGAGCGTAAAGTTGGTTTTGTGTTTCAGCACTATGCGCTGTTCCGCCATATGACGGTGTTCGATAACATCGCCTTTGGCCTGACGGTACTGCCGAAGCGCGAGCGCCCGAATGCTGCCACCATCAAAGCAAAAGTCACCAAACTGCTGGAGATGGTACAGCTGGCTCATCTGGCGGATCGCTACCCGGCGCAGCTCTCCGGTGGGCAGAAACAGCGTGTAGCCCTGGCGCGTGCGCTGGCCGTTGAGCCGCAAATCCTGCTGCTTGATGAGCCGTTCGGTGCGCTGGATGCCCAGGTGCGTAAAGAATTACGCCGCTGGCTGCGTCAGCTGCATGAGGAGCTGAAATTTACCAGCGTCTTTGTGACCCATGACCAGGAAGAGGCGATGGAAGTGGCCGATCGCGTGGTGGTCATGAGCCAGGGCAATATCGAGCAGGCCGATGCGCCTAATCAGGTGTGGCGTGAGCCTGCCACCCGCTTCGTGCTGGAGTTTATGGGCGAAGTGAATCGCCTGAAAGGGACCGTCAGCGGCGGGCAATTCCATGTTGGCGCCCATCGCTGGCCGCTGGGTTATACCCCGACCCATCAGGGGGAGGTTGATCTCTTCTTGCGTCCGTGGGAAGTGGATATCAGCCGCCGTACCAGCCTGGATTCACCGCTGCCGGTACAGGTGCTGGAAGCTACGCCAAAAGGACACTACACCCAACTGGTGGTGCAACCTCTGGGCTGGCATACCGATCCTCTGAGCGTGGTGCTCTCCGGCGATGATGCTCCCGTTCGTGGCGAGCGCCTGTTTGTTGGCTTACAAAACGCACGTCTCTATCATGGCAATGAGCGGATTGAAAACCGCGAGGAGCTTGCTCTCGCAGAGTCTGCCTGATAGGTTATTGCATCAGAAATTGTTGCCGGGTAGCGCGACGCTTACCCGGCCTGCAAGGCGGATGCAACACAGTCCCTTAGGGCTGTTTTTAGTGTCCTCGCCCTCTCCTGGTGGGAGAAGGTTGGGGTGAGGGCACCAAAGTGTTCTTGCCTCCAGGCCCGGTAAGCGAATGCGCGACCGGGCTTTTTTATTGGACAGGGTACGTGAACAATACATTAGAACAAACCATCGGCAATACACCGCTGGTCAGGCTACAGCGTCTTGGGCCGGATAATGGCAGCGAAATTTGGGTCAAGCTGGAAGGCAATAATCCCGCAGGTTCGGTCAAAGACAGGGCCGCCTTATCGATGATCGTGCAGGCAGAAAAACGCGGTGAAATTAAGCCCGGTGACGTGCTGATCGAAGCCACCAGCGGCAATACCGGGATCGCACTGGCGATGATAGCGGCCCTGAAAGGCTATCGCATGAAGCTATTGATGCCGGACAATATGAGCCAGGAGCGTCGTGCCGCCATGCGTGCCTACGGTGCAGACCTGATTCTGGTCAGCAAAGAACAGGGCATGGAAGGCGCGCGTGACCTGGCGCTTGATATGGCGCGGCGCGGCGAAGGTAAACTGCTGGACCAGTTTAATAATCCTGATAACCCTTATGCGCATTACACCACCACCGGGCCGGAGATCTGGCAGCAAACGGAGGGGCGCATCACCCATTTTATCTCCAGCATGGGCACCACCGGCACCATTACGGGCGTGTCCCGTTTTCTGCGCGAGCAGGATAAAAAGGTGGCTATTGTTGGCCTGCAGCCGGAAGAGGGGAGCAGTATTCCGGGGATCCGTCGCTGGCCGGCGGAGTATATGCCGGGCATTTTTAATGCCGATCTGGTGGACGAGGTGATGGATATTCATCAGCGTGATGCTGAAAATACCATGCGTGCGCTGGCGGTGCAGGAAGGAATATTCTGCGGCGTCAGTTCAGGCGGTGCGGTTGCCGGGGCGATTCGGGTCGCGCAATCCACTCCGGGCGCGGTTGTGGTCGCCATTATTTGCGATCGCGGCGACCGTTATCTCTCCACCGGTGTGTTTGGCGAAGAAAGCTATGCGCAAGGCGCAGGGATCTGAACAATGGACATGATTCTTTTTCGGGATAAAACCCGCGCTCAGCAGAGCGATATTGTCGCCGTGCAGTCGCAGGTCGTATATGGCAGCGTCGGCAACAGCATTGCGGTGCCGAATATTCGCCAGCACCGTTTAACGGTCACCGCCGTCCCCACGGTGTTATTCAGTAATACCCCGCATTACGACACCTTTTACGGCGGAATTATTCCTGACGAATGGTTTAGCGGTTATTTACAGGCGCTGGAAGAGCGCGATGTTTTGCGGGAACTAAAAGCCGTCACTACCGGCTATATGGGCAGCGCCAGCCAGATTGCGCTTCTGGCTAAATGGCTGGTGATGGTGAAAGAAAAGCATCCGCAGCTGATGATCCTGGTCGATCCAGTGATTGGCGATACCGATAGCGGGATCTACGTTAAGCCGGATATCCCTCAGGCCTATCGCGAGCATCTGCTCCCGCTGGCGCAGGGGATCACACCCAACGTCTTTGAGCTGGAGATCTTAAGCGGCAAGCCATGCCGTGATATGCAAAGCGCCGTTGAGGCGGCAAAAGGGCTGCTCTCCGACACCCTCAAATGGGTGGCGATTACCAGCGCGCCGGTGGCGACGGATAATAACAGTATCCATGTTGTGCTGGTGACGGCTGATGCGGTTGAAGTCAGCGCGCATCCGCGTATCGCAACCGATTTAAAGGGAACGGGTGATCTGTTCTGTTCGGAGCTGGTGAGCAATATCGTGCAGGGTAAACCGCTTGCCGATGCGATTCATACGGCGGGTGATCGTGTGACTGAGGTGATGAGCTATACCTTAGAAAAAGGTTACGACGAGTTAATTTTGCCCGCCTGACAAAACAAAAATGGCGCCATCCGGCGCCATTTCTATTTTATCGACAAGAATTACTTCTTGATGCGAATTACCGGGGTCTCACCCACGGTCACGCTGCCGGTAAGTTTGATCAATTCTTTGATTTCGTCCATGTTGGAAATCACAACCGGCGTCAGGGTAGACTTGGCTTTTTCTTCCAGCAGTGGCAGATCGAATTCAATTACCGGATCGCCAACTTTAACGCGCTGGCCTTCTTCCGCGATGCGTTTGAAACCTTCGCCTTTCAGTTCAACGGTATCAATACCGAAGTGAACAAAAAGCTCAATGCCGCTATCAGATTCGATAGAGAAGGCATGGTTAGTTTCAAAGATTTTGCCGATAGTACCGTCAACCGGCGCTACCATTTTGTTGCCGGTTGGTTTGATAGCAATGCCATCACCAACAATTTTCTCAGCGAAAACAACGTCCGGTACATCTTCAATGTTGACGATTTCGCCGGAAAGCGGAGCAATAATCTCAATAGTTCCAGTATCTTTCTTATCGTCAGAAACCAGAGATTTCAGTTTATCGAACAAACCCATGATCTTCTCCTAAGCAGTAATTTGGGCCGCATCTCGTGGATTAGCAGATTGTTTTTTCTTCAATGAACTTGTTAACCAGCGTCATCAACTCGTCCGTTATCGGTTGGGCAAGAGCCTGCTCTGCTAAAACCTTCGCATCTTCGAAGTTCGTATTACGAATAATCTTCTTAATGCGCGGGATAGAAATGGCACTCATACTGAATTCATCCAGACCCATCCCCAGCAACAGAAGTGTAGCACGTTCGTCGCCTGCAAGCTCTCCACACATGCCAGTCCACTTGCCTTCAGCATGAGATGCATCAATAACTTGCTTGATGAGGGTCAGTACAGACGGTGACATCGGCTGGTAAAGATGTGAAATCATATCATTACCACGGTCAACTGCCAGGGTGTACTGCGTTAAATCATTGGTACCGATACTAAAGAAATCAACTTCTTTGGCCAGATGATGAGCAATAGTGGCCGCAGCCGGTGTTTCCACCATCACGCCAATTTCAATGGTCTCATCAAAGGCTTTACCTTCGGAGCGGAGTTCCTGCTTGTAAATCTCAATCTCTTTTTTCAGTGCGCGCACTTCTTCAACAGAGATGATCATCGGGAACATAATGCGCAGTTTACCGAAAGCGGAAGCACGCAGAATTGCGCGTACCTGGTCGCGGAGGATCTCTTTACGATCCATCGCAATACGCACTGCACGCCAGCCCAGGAACGGGTTCTCTTCTTTCGGGAAGTTCATGTACGGCAGCTCTTTGTCGCCGCCAATGTCCATGGTACGCACGATAACGGCCTGAGAGCCACAGGCTTCAGCGACGGCTTTGTACGCGGCAAACTGCTCTTCTTCAGTCGGCAGAGAGTCGCGGTCCATGAACAGGAATTCGGTACGGTACAGACCAACACCTTCCGCGCCGTTGCGCTCTGCACCTGCGACGTCGCGCACGGTGCCGATGTTGGCACAGACTTCAACCTGATGGCCATCAAGGGTGACGGCTGGCAGATCTTTGAGCTTAGCCAGTTCGGCTTTCTCTTCTGCGACCTGAGCCTGCGCGCTACGCAGTGTCTCAATTTCTTCTTCGGTTGGATTAACGTAAACCTGGTTGTTAATCGCGTCGAGGATCAGGTAGTCGCCGTTTTTCACCTGGGAGGTCACGCTGCCGGTACCTACAATGGCTGGCAGTTCCAGAGAACGCGCCATGATGGAGGTATGTGAGGTTCGACCGCCCACGTCAGTAATGAAACCGAGGACCTTGTTCAGGTTCAACTGCGCAGTTTCAGACGGGGTCAGATCAGCGGCAACCAGAATGACTTCGTCCTGAATGGAGCTCAGGTCGATGATTGGCATACCAAGAATATTACGCAGCAGACGTTTACCGATGTCACGCACGTCAGCCGCACGTTCTTTGAGGTATTCGTCGTCCAGTTCTTCAAGGGCAGTTGCCTGACCTTCGATAACTTCATGGGCAGCCGCGTCAGCTGTCATGTGCTTATCTTTAATCAGGGCTATGATTTCCTGCTCAAGCTCCTCATCTTCGAGCAACATAATGTGGCCTTCGAAGATGGCTTCTTTTTCTTCACCGAACGTTTCGCCAGCTTTCGTCTTAATGGCTTCGAGCTGTGCAGATGCCTTAGCTCGACCGCTCAGAAAACGTTCAATTTCCTGGTCGGCCTTGTCGGCAGAAATTTTTTTCCGGTCAATGACGATCTCGTCTTCTTTCAGCAGCAATGCTTTGCCAAAAGCGATACCCGGGGATGCTAAAATGCCTGAAATCATAACCCTACCTTACTTGTGACTGATCTTTAAAAGAACCCGGAAACTTACTCGAGCTCTGCCATCAGTTTGACCAGATGCTCAACTGCTTTTTGCTCGTCTTCGCCTTCAGCGGTCAACGTAACAACGGTACCCTGAGTCAGGCCCAGAGTTTGCAGTTTAAACAGGCTTTTTGCGCTGGCGCTTTTGCCGTTGGAAGTCACAGTGATCTCAGAAGTGAAGCCTTTTGCTTCTTTAACAAACTGAGCAGCAGGGCGGGTGTGCAGACCGTTCGGAGCGGTAATGGTAACTTCTTGCTGGAACATTGTATTTCCCCAACTTATAGGTTTAGTGTTGTGGAACTAAAGTCTAGCCTGGCGGCAGGACTTTAGCCTGTATCGTTAGCGCCTGCGTTACAGACACGTCTCAGAAGCCTAAGAAGCGTACTAAACGCATTTTTTGATGCTGGCGCTTCTGGTTAAAGACGTATCAAAACGTCATTAAACATTATGCCGCGAAAGCGAGATTTGAACCAAATCATAAAATCGATTCAGCTTCGGGAATTCAAAAACCGATTAATTTCGCGCATCAAAATAAATGTGATGGTTAAATACCAGACCCGAGGTGTCTAAGCAATGCCAGGAGGAGTGAAACTTTGACGTGTGCCACAAAAAAGCACCACATTGGGTGCTTTTTTGCGCGTTTGTTACAATCTGGCATTACTGTTGCAATTCTTTCTCAGTAAACAGATCGGCAAACAACGCGGTGCTCAAATAGCGCTCACCCGAAGAAGGCAGGATAACCACAATATTCTTGTTGGTAAAGGTTTCGTCTTCCTGGAGTTTTAAGGCTGCGGCAACCGCAGCGCCGGAGGAGATGCCTGCGAGGATACCTTCTTCTTCCATCAGACGACGAGCAGTACTGATCGCTTCTTCGTTAGTGATTTTCACCACTTTGTCGATCAGTTTCAAGTCCAGGTTGCCCGGAATGAAACCGGCGCCAATACCCTGAATTTTGTGCGGACCTGGTTTGATCTCTTCGCCGGCAAGCGCCTGAGAGATAACCGGGGAGTCAGTCGGCTCAACCGCCACGCTAATCAGGTCGGTTTTGCCTTTTGTGCCTTTAATATAGCGGGATACGCCGGTGAGCGTACCACCTGTGCCAACGCCCGCGATAAAGACGTCAACCTGGCCGTCGGTATCTTCCCAGATTTCCGGGCCGGTGGTTTTTTCATGAATTTCCGGGTTCGCCGGGTTACTGAACTGCTGGAGCAGCACAAACTTAGACGGATCGCTGGCAACGATTTCTTCCGCTTTCTGAATGGCGCCTTTCATGCCTTTAGCGCCTTCAGTCAGCACCAGGTTTGCACCCAGCGCTTTGAGCAGTTTACGACGTTCAATACTCATGGTTTCCGGCATGGTCAGCGTCAGCTTGTAACCACGGGCGGCAGCGACGTAAGCCAGTGCGATACCAGTGTTACCGCTGGTCGGTTCAACCAGCTCGATTCCAGGCTTCAGCACGCCGCGTTTTTCGGCATCCCAAATCATATTGGCACCGATACGGCATTTAACGCTGAAGCTCGGGTTACGGGATTCTACCTTTGCCAGGATGCGTCCATTACCGATACGGTTCAGTCGAACCAGCGGCGTATGACCGATAGTCAGCGAGTTATCTTCAAAAATCTTACTCATGGCCTGTCCTTAACTGTATGAAATTTGGGAACCACCCCAGCATACCCACTTACCGCCCACGGGGAAGTAAGGATTTAGCATATCTATATGCTGAGGCGAAATAATGGCAACCAGTATGGAATAAGAACGGGAATAAAACCCTTATCGCCAGAGTGCGTTTTTCTCCCGGTAGCAATCGACCCACATCGCCGTTGCGCCACATACCGCAACTGGCATAACAACCAGATTCAGAACCGGGATCATGGTGAACAGGCTGGTGATGGCGCCGAACTGTAAATTCGTCACTTTGCGGGTGCGCAGCGCAGTACGCATCTG
Source organism: Phytobacter sp. V91 (assembly GCF_965644225.1). Taxonomy (NCBI): domain Bacteria; kingdom Pseudomonadati; phylum Pseudomonadota; class Gammaproteobacteria; order Enterobacterales; family Enterobacteriaceae; genus Phytobacter; species Phytobacter sp. V91. Next base: position 73,241 of record NZ_CBFFRJ010000003.1, read on the forward strand.
CTTAAACGGGACTTTGTGGTTATCAAAGGGGTAATCACAGTACTGGATAGCCAGCATCCAGGCGCTGAACAGGAACCACAGGACCGGGGCCACTGTTTGCCCGATACCCGGAATGAAATACAGCAAGAACAGTACCAGCGCGCGCGGCAAATACCAGGCGAGCTTTTGCCATTCGCGTTTCATGATCCGTGGAATGTCTTTCATTATTGCGCCAATGCCCGCATCCGGCGGTGTGACACCCGTCAGGCGTGCCTCAAGCTGCTCTGCCAGCAGGCCATTGAAAGGGGCGGCTATCCAGTTGGCTATTGTGGAAAAGAAATAGCTGAACACCAACAGAATCGAGATAACGATAACCGGCCAGAGCAAATAGCTGAGCCATTGTAGCCAGTCAGGTACGCGGCTCATGATGGCAGGGATCCAGTTATCCAGGCGAGTAAACAGCCAGATAAAGGCACCCCCCATTAATAAAATGTTAACCAGTAAAGGCAAGACGACAAAACGACGAATGCCCGGCAGGGTGATAAGCTTCCAGCCCTGAGAAAAGTAAAAAAGACCGCTGCGTGATGGGACTGATGATGGTGAAACCATAGCCAGGCTATACTCCTTTGTATTACCGCCAGAAATCGGAAGACTATATTATCTGCTTGTCGGGGAAAAAACCCGTTCGGAAATGTTCGAAAAAACAGCAAAAAGCACGATTTCGTTCATCTTTATGCCGTGAAAGGCCTGTGTGCACTTGCGCTTGACGTAATCGACAAATACTCTTAGTGAGTAAATGTTTGCCGTGTTGGCAAGGTGTTAGAACAACAGAGAATATAATGATGCAGGATTTGCGTCTGATATTAATCATTGTTGGCGCGATCGCCATAATCGCTTTACTGGTTCATGGTTTCTGGACCAGCCGTAAAGAACGCTCATCTATGTTTCGCGATCGTCCGCTGAAACGTATGAAATCGAGACGTGATGACGATGATGCTTATGACGAGGATGTCGAGGAAGAAGAGGAAAGCGTGGGTGAAGTTCGCGTTCATCGGGTGAATACCGCCCCGAAAGCGAGCGAGCCGGAGCCGACTCGTCAGCAGCCGCAACATCAATACCAACCACCCTATGCGTCAGCTCAGCCTCGTGCGACTGCGCCAGCGCCTCAGCATCGTGATGAGCGCCCGCAGCAGCCCGTTGCCCAACCTGCGCCTGTAGCAGCACCCGCTGAGCCAGCATCGCCGCCTCAGGAAAGGGTTCAACCTGTTGCACCGCAGCCGGTTGCTCCGTCGGTGCAACCTGAACCTGTTGCTGCGCCTGAACCAGAGCCGGTGGTTGAAGAAGCGCCGGTGGTTGAAAAACCGGTTCGTAAAGAGACGGTGATTATCATGAACGTTGCGGCACACCATGGCGCGGCGTTGCAGGGCGATGTGCTGCTCAACAGTATTCAGCAGGCGGGTTTCAAATTCGGTGATATGAATATTTTCCACCGTCATCTCAGCCCTGATGGCAGCGGTCCGGCACTCTTCAGCCTGGCGAATATGGTCAACCCTGGCACCTTTGATGTCGACATGATGGGGGAACTGACTACCCCGGGTGTGACCATGTTTATGCAGGTGCCGTCTTACGGCGACGAGCTGCAAAACTTTAAGCTGATGCTGCAATCCGCGCAGTACATTGCCGATGAAGTCGGCGGCGTGGTGCTTGACGATCAACGCCGTATGATGACGCCGCAGAAACTGCGTGAGTATCAGGACCGGATCCGTGAAGTGAAAGAATCACACGCGTAACCGACGGCGTTATTTTGTTATCAGCCAAAACCCCCGCACATCGGGGGTTTTTTATCATTTGATGGTGCGACATGGAATCAATCGAAAAACAACTCACCCACCTGCGAACGACCCTTCGCCATCACGAATATCTATATCATGTTATGGACGCGCCGGAGATCCCGGATGCTGAGTACGACGGCTTGCTGGTCAGGCTGCGTGAGCTTGAAGCGCAGCATCCTGAACTGGTGACCCCGGATTCACCGACCCAGCGCGTAGGTGCTGCTCCACTGGCCTCATTTAGCCAGATCCGCCATGAAGTGCCCATGCTGTCTCTGGATAACGTGTTTGATGAGGAGAGCTTCCTTGCCTTCAACAAACGCGTACAGGATCGTCTGAAAAGTACCGATGCCCTGAGCTACTGCTGTGAGCTTAAGCTCGATGGCCTGGCGGTGAGCATTCTGTACGAAAACGGCGTGCTTATCCGCGCGGCAACCCGTGGGGATGGCACCACCGGAGAAGACATCACCTCCAACGTGCGTACTATTCGCGCCATTCCGCTGCGACTTCAGGGCGACAACATTCCGGCGCGCGTCGAAGTGCGTGGCGAAGTGTTTCTCCCTCAGGCGGGTTTCGAGAAGATCAATGAAGACGCGCGCCGCAGTGGAGGGAAAGTCTTTGCTAACCCACGCAATGCGGCAGCCGGGTCACTGCGCCAGCTCGACCCCAGGATTACCGCGAAGCGTCCACTGACTTTCTTCTGCTATGGCGTAGGTATCCTTGAGGGCGGTGAATTACCGCGTGGTCACCTGGAACGTTTAGAGCAGTTTAAGAAGTGGGGGCTGCCGGTAAGTGATCGCATACGTCTGTGTGACTCTCCTGAAAGCGTGCTGGCATTCTATCGCCAGGTTGAAGCCGATCGACCCCATCTTGGCTTTGATATCGACGGAGTGGTGATTAAAGTCAATTCCCTCGACCTGCAGGAACAGCTCGGTTTTGTCGCTCGGGCGCCGCGCTGGGCGGTGGCCTTTAAGTTCCCGGCCCAGGAACAGACGACCTTTGTCCGCGATGTGGAGTTCCAGGTTGGGCGTACCGGAGCCATTACGCCGGTTGCGCGTCTTGAACCGGTGCAGGTTGCTGGTGTGCTGGTGAGTAACGCCACGCTACACAATGCCGATGAAATCGCCCGTCTGGGGCTGCGTATTGGTGACAAAGTGGTGATCCGTCGTGCAGGCGATGTGATCCCGCAGGTGGTCAACGTGGTGGAATCAGAGCGTCCTGATGATACCCGGGAAATTGAATTTCCGGCGCACTGCCCGGTCTGTGGTTCCGACGTTGAGCGCGTAGAAGGCGAAGTTGTCGTCCGCTGTACCGGTGGCCTGATTTGCGGAGCGCAACGCAAAGAAGCGCTCAAACATTTCGTCTCCCGTCGCGCCATGGACGTGGACGGCATGGGCGATAAAATCATCGACCAACTGGTGGAAAAAGAGTACGTCGAAACGCCTGCCGATTTGTTCAAATTGACCGCAGGTAAGCTGACCGGGCTGGAGCGTATGGGGCCAAAATCGGCGGAAAACGTGGTCAATGCGCTGGAAAAAGCGAAAGAAACCACCTTTGCCCGTTTCCTTTATGGGTTAGGCATTCGTGAAGTCGGCGAGGCTACCGCGGCTGGGCTGGCGGCCTGGTTTGGCACGCTTGAAGCACTGGAAGCGGCTTCGGAAGAGGAACTGCAAAAAGTACCTGACGTGGGCAAAGTGGTTGCCGCCCATGTATTCAATTTCTTTGCCGAAGAGAGTAATCGCGAGGTTATTCGCCAGCTGCTGGCAGAAGGCGTGCGCTGGCCTGCGCCGGTGGTCATCAATGCTGCTGAAATTGACAGCCCCTTTGCGGGAAAAACCGTGGTACTGACCGGCAGTCTTAGTCAGCTGTCCCGCGATGATGCCAAAGCGCGGCTGGTAGAACTGGGCGCCAAAGTGGCGGGCAGCGTCTCGAAAAAAACCGATCTGGTGATTGCGGGCGAAGCGGCAGGCTCCAAGCTGGCGAAAGCGCAGGAGCTGGGCATTGAGGTCATTGACGAAGCAGAAATGCTTCGACTGCTGGGTGTGTAAATGGAAAAAGAGCAGCTTATCGAAATCGCCAACACGCAAATGCCCTTTGGTAAATATCAGGGGCGTCGCCTGATCGATCTGCCAGAGGAATATTTGCTGTGGTTTGCCCGCAAGGAGGCATTTCCTGCCGGGCATTTAGGCGAGCTTTTACAGCTGGTGCTGATTATCAAAACTGAGGGGCTGACGCATCTTGTCCAGCCCCTGAAGCGCCATTAGGCTTTGGCCGTGTCCTGTGCCTGGGCTTTTTCAGCCAGGCGTTTGTAGCGTCGGGCCAGTACTGCGCAGATCATCAACTGGATCTGATGGAAGATCATCAACGGCAGCACCATCATCCCAATCACCGAGGTCGGGAACAGAATATTGGCCATCGGGATCCCGTTGGCCAGGCTTTTCTTGGATCCACAGAACACAATCGTGATTTCGTCCGCTTTGTTGAAGCCGCAGCGTCGGGCAACAAAGATATTGACGGCGATAACGATGGCTAACAGCACCAGGCTTGCCACGACAATAAACAGCAGTGAACCCACCCCCACTTTGTGCCAGATACCGTTGACGACCGCTTCGCTAAAGGCGGAATAGACCACCAGTAAGATTGAGGTCTGGTCCGTTTTGCCGATCCATTTTTTGTTGCGTGCTACCCAAGCGCCTGTCCAGGGGCGGGAAAGATGCCCCAGCACAAACGGCAGCAACAGTTGCAGCATAATCTTACCGACCTGCTCAAGACTGCCGTCTGCGCCATGCAGATTCATCAGCAACCCTACCAGCAGCGGCGAGAGGAAAATACCCAGCAGGCTGGATGCGGAAGCCGAACAAACCGCGGCGGCGACGTTTCCGCCTGCCAGTGAGGTGAAAGCAATGGCCGACTGGACGGTGGCTGGCAAAATACACAGATACAGGAAACCGGTATACAGCTCCTGGCTGACATTGACCGGTGACCACCAGACAAACAGCACGCCCAGTACCGGGAAGAGGATAAAGGTGCTGCACATCACCCACAGGTGTAAACGCCAGTGGCTGCCACCGGCAATGATTGCCTCGCGGGATAATTTGGCGCCATGCATAAAGAACAGCAGGGCAATGGCCGCCGTCGTCAGCCATTCAAAAAAGGGGACGAAACTCCCACGCGCCGGTAAGAAAGAGGCCAGCAGCACGGTAACGACCAGTGTCAGGGTAAAAGGATCGAGAATACGAAAAAGTTTCATAAAGACTCCTGGAATTCAGTAGCGATATTTTGCTTTTTTTGTTTTGAGAAATAAAATTGATTTATTGAATCCATTTATGAATTTTTAAGATGAATTACTCTTTAAAACAGTTACGGGTATTTGTCACCGTAGCCCATGCGCGCAGCTTTAGTCGGGCGGGCGACATTATCGGCCTGAGCCAGTCAGCAGTGAGCCACTCGGTGAAAGAACTGGAGCAGCAGACGGGGGTCCGGTTGCTGGATCGCACCACGCGCGAAGTGATTCTGACAGAGGCCGGGCAGCAGCTGGCGGCACGGCTGGAGCGCTTACTCGATGAACTTAACAGTACGCTGCGTGAAGCAGGAAGGGTAGGGCAGCAACTGACAGGGACGGTAAGGGTAGCCGCCAGCCAGACGATCTCTGCCCATCTTATTCCTCAGTGCATCGCGCAAAGCAACCAGCGCTATCCTGAAATCGATTTTATGCTTCATGACCGCCCTCAGCAGTGGGTGCTGGAAAGCATACGTCATGGCGAAGTCGATTTTGGCATTGTTATCGATCCTGGCCCGGTCAGTGATCTGCAATGTGAAGAGATCCTCTCGGAACCATTTTTTCTGTTATGCCGCGACGATCACGCCTGGGCGGATGAGCCGTGCGTCTCCTGGTCCGAACTTGAAGATGCCCGTCTGGTGGTGCAGGACTACGCGTCAGGCAGCCGACCACTTATTGATGCCGCTTTATTTCGTCTTGGTATTCATGCGCAGATTGTGCAGGAGATAGGTCACCCGGCGACCCTGTTTCCAATGGTGGAGGCAGGGATTGGCGTCAGCGTGATGCCTGCACTGGCACTGCCTTTACCCCAGGGGAGTCAGTTGAAGGTGAAGCGACTGGTACCGGAAATACAGCGCAAAATCATGCTGGTTCGTCGCAAGAATCGTTCATTGTCGGGGGCAGCGCAGGCGGTCTGGGATGTGGTGAGGGAACAGGCCCGGTGTCTGAACCGGGCCAGGGCAGAAGATCCGCTCTTTACTCAGATATAAATATCAATCTGATGATCGGAAGAAGGGTTGTTGACCCCTTCGACTTTTGCGGAAGCCTGAGTATTTGTTTGTTTTTCTTCAGACTTTTTCTGTGCTTCTTCAGCTTGCTTGCTCTGTAACTGAGAAAGTTGAGCCTGCAACAACGCGATCTGAGCCTGAAGTTGCTCTGTCTGGGTCTGCTTTTCTTCGGTGGTGCCGGTACCCTGTGCAACACTTTTCAGCTGTTTGGTCAGCGTGGAGATCTGCTGAGTCAGTCGGCTGATTTGCGAGGCAATATCATTGCCGCTGGAAGATGAACTACTGCTGCTGCTAACTGACGAAGTCGTTGCCTGAATTGTTGTCATCGTTAACTCCTCTTGCCATAAAACATCATTATCGGCGTAATCATATTATTCTTAAGCTGCACGGTGTACGCGCAGTCTGGCGATCATATCCTGACATTAAGGATAAATTATGGATAAAGGTTACGAGCTTTTCGTGTTGATTTTTAAGGCGTTTTTATATTTTTTTAATAGGATTTAGGATGGGGTTATGTGCTGATTATTTGATGATAATTCAGGTTTTTGTGCTTACTTAAATAAAACTCGCGGAGTATAAAAAATTAATAATTTTTAAGGCAGGCTAATGATGATAAATGTACAAATCGCAGATAGCAAAAAGCGCCGCCAGCGCCATTTTTACATTGGTGGGTCGTGCAGGATTCGAACCTGCGACCAATTGATTAAAAGTCAACTGCTCTACCAACTGAGCTAACGACC